>PKYX01000189.1 GCA_003132825.1 Acidobacteriaceae bacterium | reverse complement strand
TTGAATACCGCTTCCAACCGGCGGCTGCCGCTGATCTTTCTGGTGGAGGACAACGAATACGCGATCTCGGTGCCGGTCGAAACCCAGATGCCGGGGGGCAACATCTCGCGCCTGGTGAGCGGATTTCCCAATTTTCATTTTGAAGAGATAGACGGCACGGAACTGAGCGCCAGCTACGCCGCCTTCACCCGCACCGTCGCTCACTGCCGCGCCGGCCGCGGGCCGGGGTTCATTCACGCGCACGTGATCCGGCCGTACTCGCATTCGCTCTCCGATGACGAACGGCTCTACCGCCCGGATGCAGAACGTCAGCGGGACGCCGCCCGCGACCCGGTGCCGCGCATGCAGATGTTCCTCATCCGCGAAGGTATTCTCGACGAAAAGGGCATCAACCGGCTGGAAAAGCAGGTGGACGACGATCTGCAGGCCGCGGTGGATCACGCGCTGCAGGCGGTTCCTCCGGCGCCTGACACGGTAACCCGCTACATTTATTCGGCTGATCTCGATCCCACCTCTTCCGCTTTTGAGACCCAGCAGGCGGCCCAGGCCGAGACTACGGCGGCGGACGGCAAGAAGTCGGTCCACACCAAAACCATGGCCGACCTGATCAATGCCACGCTGCGCGACGAGATGCGGCGCGACGAGCGCATCATCGTTTTCGGCGAAGATGTCGCCGACTGCAGCCGCGAGGAATATCTCAAGCAGAAAATGGTCAAGGGCAAGGGCGGCGTCTTCAAGCTCACGGCCGGGCTGCAAGTCGAATTCGGCTCGGACCGGGTGTTTAACTCGGCGATTGCGGAGGCCAACATCGTGGGCCGCGCCACCGGCATGGCTACGCGCGGGCTGAAGCCGGTGGTCGAGATTCAATTCTTCGATTACATCTGGCCGGCCATGATGCAATTGCGCAACGAACTGCCTCTGATCCGCTGGCGCTCGAACAATGGATTTTCCGCGCCCTGCGTGATTCGGGTGCCGATTGGCGGATACCTTACCGGCGGCGCCATTTATCACTCGCAATGCGGAGAGAGCGTATTCACCCACATTCCCGGACTGCGGGTCGTGTTTCCCTCGAATTCATTGGACGCGGCCGGCCTGCTGCGCACTGCCATCCGCTGCGACGATCCGGTGCTGTTTCTGGAGCACAAACGGCTGTACCGCGAACCCTACGGGCGCGCCCCCTATCCCGGGCCCGACTACATGGTGCCATTCGGCAAGGCGAAGATCGTGCACCCGGGAACGAACCTGTCCGTGATCACCTACGGAGCGGTCGTGCCGCGGGCGCTGCAGGCGGCGCAGAAGCTGGAACGCGAGCACGGAATCAGCGTCGAGCTGATTGACCTGCGAACCCTGAACCCGTTTGATTGGGAAGCGATTGCGACCTCGGTCAAGAAAACCAGCCGCGCCATTGTGGCCTACGAGGACACGCTCAGTTGGGGTTACGGCGCCGAGATCGCAGCCCGCATCGCCGACCAGTTGTTCCAGTATCTGGACGCCCCGGTGCGGCGCGTCGCCGCCCTCGACAGCTTCGTGGCCTACCAGCCGATTCTCGAGAATGCCATCCTGCCCCAGATGGACGATCTATTTCGCACCATGAAGGAAGTGGCGGAGTACTGATCGCGATTCCCAGCCGCGCCGAGAGTCTCGGTGCAAATGGTATGGCCGCCCTGCCCCCTCAGTCTGAAGCCGGAAGATGGCCGCGAATCCGGTTGGAGAGGATTCACTCGGCCGGCGTAGCTGGAGCTCGCAGCCCAGCATGGGTCGAGTAAGAACCGGAAGTGTCACGAAGAGGCGGAGGGCAGCAGCCCGCCTCTTCTTTTTTGGTCGAAGGACGGCTCAAGAATCGTTCGGTTCCTGGCGGCCAATCGAGGCGCGCCCCCGGTTCGCCCCGCGGCGTCGATGAATTGCACTTTCCGCAGCGGGTCAAGCCTCGAGTCGGAGCGTCTCGGGGCGCTCAGTTGCGGTCGGTCAGGCGGCGAGGCTGGGGCTCTGCCGAGGCGCCGGATCCGAGCTACGGCACGGTCCACCACGCGAGCCAGTTCGGCGCCATAGTTCGGTGCGCGGTCCTGCCGCAGGCGTTGCTTCGCTTTCTCGACCGAGAACCAGGTGGGGTTTCGATCGGACTCCTGCGGCGGGCTGAGCCGCGAGACCTCACAGAGACAGGCGTTGACGACNNTGAACCCCGGCTTCCTCGGAAGCCTCGAGGGCGGCTGCCTGCGCGTGGGTCAGCCCGGGTTCGGCGCTGCCCTTGGGGAAAATCCAGCGTTGCTTGTGGCGGGTCTGAACCAGCAGGAACTCAACCCCGTCACCGCGAATCCGGAAGCAGACCGCCGCCACCTGTTGGCAGGAGCGCAGCTTGCGAAGATGCGCCAGGCGAAAAAACTTGGGAGAAGGCTGGGGCGGGCGCGACCCCCGGATGGGCAACTGCAAATCTGCAGGATTGATGGGGTCAGCAGTCATGACGGCAGAGTGCACGATGGCCTCTGGTTCTGACTAGAGCTCAACTTGGTTCCCGGGCCGGCCGAATGGACTGGCCTTCCGCGGGAATCCTTCTACGTACTTGCGGGCGGCGCGGGCGCGGGGACAGTATTTCTCTAGGGGCCGCAAGCGGCCGTCAGGATGGGAACCTTGGAAACTTTGTATTGTCTTCGCTGCAATCGGGAACTCGAGGCCGGTCACAAATCGGTTGCCGTCTACATGTTTGCGCAGACCGTGGGCATCCGGCCGCGACAAAAATCGGCGGCGCAGCGGATTTGTTTCTGCCCGCAGTGCTCGGTTTCGCTTGCCCTCGGACCTCCCCCGGAGGGCGCCCTCAACATCGCGGCGTGGAAAATGATTCGCGACCTGGTCAGCACGGACCCGGCGCTGAACGAGGCAGCTTGGGAGTCGCTGCGCGGAGTTGTGGGTTATCTGCCAACCGGCGAGGACGATCGCGGCCTGCGCATCGCCTCTGGCGGAGGATACTTCGAATTCTAAGCGGAGTCCGACCTGGTTCTAGAGCAGCCGCAAAATCAAACCATTCCTTTCAGCCTGGCTAAACTTGCGCGTCGGTTTCGCGTCGCCCGGGTTCGGCTGGCAGGGACGCGCGTCCGATCTGGGCATTGATTTCGCCGCCGATCAGGAATGCCAGCCCGGTCGCGTACAGCCAGACCAGCAGCATCATCATGGCTCCCAAGGGTCCGTAGTAGGTGCTATAGGTATTGAAGAAATGCAGATAGGCGCGAAAGCCGATGGACGCCAGCAGCCACAACACCGCCCCGAATGCGGAACCTGGCGTGATCCAGTACCAGCGAGGGCTTTCGAGATCGGGGGCGTAATAGTAGATCAGAGAACAGGACAGCATGACGAAAACCAAGGCAGCCGGCCATTGCACTCCCTTCCAGAAAAGCACAACGATCGACTGCAGGTGAAGCGCCCTTCCTATCCAATCGACCACGTCCCCGCTCACCAGCACTAGGAACAATGCGGATAGAACAAGCACGGAGATCGCGAGCGTCGATAGCAGCGCGACCGCCCGGACTCGCCCCCAGGAGCGGGTTTCGTGGACGTGATAAACCACGTTCAGCGTGGAAATCATCGAACTGATGCCGCCGGAGGCGAACCACAGAGCTATTACGATGCCAAAAGTGAACCTTCGGCTGTTGGAGTTGGCAGCCATTTGGTCGGTGATCTTGTTCAACAGCTCGAAGGCCGCCGGGGGAAGCAAGTCGCGGAAGTACGACATCAGGCTGTATTGCAGCTGGGAGCGATGTGCGGCAAACAGGCTGAACAATGCCAGCATGAACAGGATCAGGGGGAAAAGGGCGAGCAAGAAATTGAAAGCCAGTTCGGAAGCCGCCCCCGGAAGATCGGCCTCGACGGTTTCGTGCGCCACGTTCTTGGAGAGCTGCCAGAGCGTCAGCCCGCCAAGCTTCCATAACGATGGGGGCCGTTGCCGCGAGCTGGGCCGGGAAGGTGCCATAGGGAGATCGGCCAGCCGTGGCAGGGTTCTGCTGCCACGAGGCCACTGACTAAGATGCGTCGAACAGGGCGCGGTAGATGCCTCCGCCTAGCACTCCCCCGATGATCGGCGCAACCCAAAACAACCAGAGCTGATGCAGGGCCCAGCCGCCGACGAACACCGCCGGGCCGGTCGAGCGGGCGGGGTTCACCGAGAGGTTGGTCAGCGGAATGCCGATCAGGTGAATCAGAGTCAGGCCGAGGCCGATCGGGATAGGCGCGAAGCCTTGGGGAGCGCGGCGGTCGGTGGCGCCCATGATGATGAACAGGAAAAACATGGTGAGCACGATTTCTCCCAGCAAGCAGGCCAGCAAAGAATATCCCCCGGGGGAATGGTCGGCATATCCGTTCGAGGCAAAGCCGCCGCTCAGATCGAAGCCCGCTTTTCCGCTCGCGATGACGTAAAGCACTGCAGCCGCCGCCACTCCGCCGGCCACCTGGGCGATGACATAGGGGAGCAGATCGGAGGCAGGGAAGCGCTTGCCCGCGACCAGGCCAAAGCTGACAGCCGGGTTGATGTGGCAACCGGAAATGTGTCCGATCGCGAAAGCCATGGTGAGAAGAGTCAAGCCAAAGGCTAGGGCGACGCCGGCGAATCCAATGCCCAGGTTGGGAAAGGCGGCGGCCAGTACAGCGCTGCCACATCCCCCAAAAACCAGCCAAAACGTTCCAAAGAATTCCGCCGTCGCCCGTTTGCCAATGCTCATTGCTCACCTCTAGCCAGGGGATGGAATGACCCTGAAAACGCGAGTCTGCACCCGGCTGATCCGAGCCTGCCCGTTTTCGAGGCAAGCAGCGTAGCACAGGGCGTGCGGAATTGCGAAGGCGCCAACCCGGCGGGGTGCACGACCCCAAAGTGCAGGGTGGAGTTTGATAAGGTGTTGGTGTGGTTTTCTCTCCCTATCTGACAGCGTATAATGTTGTCAGACAGGAGGCACCATGACCATTTCCTTAAAGGCTCTTCACGAGAAACGCGAGCAACTCAAGGCCGGTCTGGCTCAGATCAGCGATCTCCGTCCCGGCTCTCTCACCGCGCGATTCCGCAAGTGTGGCAAGCCGAACTGCCACTGTGCACAGAACGACTCCCCGGGACACGGCCCCTCCTACTCGCTGACTCATGCCAGCGCTGGAAAGACCATCACCCAAGTCATCCCCCAAGGACCGGCGGTAGATCGTACCCGAGCGCAGATCGCCGAATATCGTCGTTTTCGCAAGCTAGTGCACGAACTGATTGCTGTCAGCGAACAGCTCTGCAATGCCCAACTGCAGCAGCCGGAAGCCAGGGTTGCAGAGGAGAGTAAAAAAAAACTGCTTCGCCGGTCTCCTGGCCGCCGACGTCGTGCAGGAGATTGAGACGCTCCTGGGTCGGCAGGCGGTGGAAGACCTGGATCTGGAAGCGCTGGAGCTGGCCGTGCGGCAACAGGTCTTGCAACTGGCGGGAGCCGCGGTCGAGCAACGTCTCAACGCCGACCGCGGCGATGAGCGAGGCTCGCGAACTCGTTGTGGTTGTGGGCAGGAAGCGCGCTTGGTCGGACGCCGAAGTAAGCAGGTGCAGAGCGTTCTCGGTCCCCTCCAACTCGAGCGCGCCTACTATTATTGCTCTTCCTGCGGCCACGGCTTCTGTCCTCGCGATGGTCATCTGGGCATAGAAAACACCTCGCTCTCTCCCGCCCTCACCCGCATGGTAGGCACCGTGGGTGCCATGGTCAGCTTCCAGGAAGGTAGCGAACTGTTGACCGAACTGGCTGGGGTGGCCGTGGATGCCAAGCAGGTAGAGAGAACCGCAGAAGCTCTGGGAAAACAGATCGCCGAAGACGAACGCCATTGCACCCAACCTTCCCATGCCCTGGCTCTGCCGCAGACCCTGTATCTCGGCATGGATGGAACCGGGATTCCTCTACGAGCGGAGGAGTTGGTGGGCCGCACCGGCAAACAACCGGACGGATCGGCGAAGACCGGGGAGGTAAAACTTTGCACCATTTGGAGCGCGGAATCGCTGGATGAAGAAGGCACCCCCATCCGCGATGAAGGTTCCGTCACCTATTCCGCGGCCTTGGAGAGTGCCTGTACGCTGGATACCGCTGCGGCACGTTCTCCCTTCGCCCAGCGTGTCTGGAGAGAAGCTACGCGCCGCCGCTTCTGCCAAGCCCCTCGTACGGCCGTGCTCGGGGATGGGGCCCTGTGGATTTGGAACATCGCCGACGATCAGTTTCCAGATGCCACCCAGATTGTTGACCGCTATCATGCCAAACAATACTTGAGTGATGTCGGAAAAGCCCTGTACGGTCCCACTACGCCACGAGCTTCTCAGTGGGCGGAACGCCGCAAGCAAGAACTCGACACCGGAAGATTCCGGGCTCTGCTTAATGCCATTCGCCGCCAGGTCCCGCGCTCCGACGAGGCGCGTCGCTGTCTACATTATTTCCAGACCAACCGAGAGCGTATGCGCTATCCCGAGTTCCACGCCCAAGGCTTGTGCACTTCCACCGGCGTCGTCGAGGCCGGATGCAAGGTTGCCATTGGCACCCGCCTTAAACGCGCCGGTATGCACTGGACCGTTCAAGGCTCCAATGCCATCATCGCTCTCCGCTGCTCAAAACTCAGTGGTCGTTTTCAAGACTTCTGGGAGCGCAGATCAGAACGCAGGGCCGCATGATCCATCACTTTCTTGGCGTGCACCCAACCCGGCGTCGGCCAGACTAGGTCTTCTTCGATCGGGAGCCCGAGTGGGCGATCGCATCGAGGGCGATGGCCCCGGCTCCGAAAAAAATGAGCGCGAAAGCCATGGCGGCGCAGGCGAGAAGAAATTGGTATCCGTTGGCGCTGGGAAAGCCGTTCTTCCCATAAACTTTTCCGATGGCGACTGCCAGGTCGATCAGAATCGCGAGCGCGGCCAGACGCGTGAGCAGACCGACCACCAGGGCGATGCCGCCGAAGAACTCGGCGGCCGCGAACCCGTACGCCAACCAGCCGGGTAGGCCGAGGCTGCTCACCCCCAGGAGGTGATGGGAGAGGCCTCCGAATAGCCTGCGATAACCGTGGTCAATCATGATGGCGCCGAGGACCAGACGCAGGGCAAGTAGGGCGACAGGTTGAAGGCGGTCGAGATAGCGCAAGGGATGGTCTCCGGTGTCAGTGTCTCCGTGAAGGTAACAAATGGATCCGGATTTTCAAAAGCCGGATTTTCAAAAGAAAGACGGTCTCTGATACTCTCCTGAGCGCACGCACTCTGTCCGGCCGCGAAAGCCCGCGGAGTCGGAAATCAGCCCTGAGGAAATGACATGCTTCTGAAAGCGCCTGCTACGGTTGCCCTACGAGTTGCCCTGGTATTTTTTCTAGGGGGTTGCGCCGGCGCGCAGCAGCCTACCCCGCAGCCCACTCCGATCGAGGCCGCCCGGCAGCGCTTGGAGGACTATCGAAAGTCGAGAGCGCCGGTCTGGATGAGTGATTTTGGCGAGCTCGGCCGATACCGCGACGCCGATGGCAGCTTGCCCGCTCCCGCGCCGGGGGAGAATCGCGTGGTGTTCATGGGCGATTCCATCACCGACATGTGGCCGCTGGCGGAGTATTTTCCGGGAAAGTCGTATGTCGATCGCGGCATTGGCGGACAAACCACGCCGCAGATGCTGATACGCTTTCGCCAGGATGTGATTGATCTCAGTCCGAAAGTCGTGGTCATCCTGGCGGGAACCAATGACATTGCCGGCAATACCGGGCCGATGCGGCTCGAGGACACCGAAGCCAATTACGCCTCAATGGCTGAGCTGGCCAAAGCGCATGGCATCCGCGTCGTTTTCTCCTCCGTTACGCCGATCTACGGGGACACTCCCCGCGCTGAGGCGCTGTTTCTGCAGCGCTCGCCGGAGAAGATTCTGGAGCTGAACCGCTGGCTGAAGGATTACTGCGAAAAGAGCGGGTTCCTCTATCTGGACTACTTCGGCGCGATGGTGGATGAAAAAGGATTTCTGAAACGCGATCTGTCGGAGGATGGCTTGCATCCCAACCCGGCCGGCTTCCGGATTATGGCGCCCTTGGCGGAGACGGCCATCCAGAAGGCGTTGCAGCGCCCCTAGGAACCGAGCCTGGTCTCAACCCGAGTCATTGTTGTTGTTGCTGCTGCTGCTGCTGTTCATACTGGAACGTCCCGGGAACCGCCAGCGGCCGGGACCGAACCACGGTGGCTGGGGGCATTTCCTCGGGCAGGGGGGCTTCGGCCGGTGACACGACGACCGTGACGCTCAATTCGCTCTCCGCTTCGCCCTTGTAGACTCCGCGGGTTGGCGGCACGTCGGCGTAGTCGCGCCCGATGGCCACGCGAACGTGGCGCTCGTTGCCCATGAGGTTGTTGGTCGGATCGAATGCCACCCAGCCCGGGCCGGGCAGGAAGGCCTCGAGCCAAGCGTGGGTGGCGCCTTCGGGAGAACGGTCCTGGCCAGTCTCGTGGAATAGATAGCCGCTGACGTAACGACAGGGAATGCGCAGCGGCCGCACCAGCGCGATCATGATGTGCGAAAGATCCTGGCAGACGCCCTGGCGGGTGCGCAGCGCGTCGTCGATCGGAGAATCGACCTGGGTGCTGTTGGGCACATAGTCGAAAGTTTCATAGAGGCTCTGGTTGAGCGCCAGCAGAACTTCGAGAGGGTTGCCGCGCCGTTCCAGATGAAGCTCGCTCGCCAGTTGCTGCAGGAGTTCGGTGGAGCGCACGAAGCGGCTGGGGAGCAGCATCTCCCAATAGTCGGATTCCGCGACTCGGGCGTCGAGATCTTCCCAACCGGCTACGTCGGAGACTTGCGGAGGCGGAGGCGGGGACACATCGACCAGCGCCTGCGCGGTGATTTTGAGCTGGGTGTAGCGTCCGGGGATGTCGAAGTGGTGCACCGTGTTGCCCAGGAAGTCGCGGTAGACCATGATGTTCGCCCGGGGGTTGACGTCGAGCGAGAAAGTTAGACAGCGCTGCTGGAACTCGCTGCGCGGTTGCACCCGCACTTCCATGACGCTTTCCCGGATGGCGGGTTCGTAGACGAAGTTGGTGATGTGGCGGACGGAATAGATCATCGTTTGCTTTCTCCAGCGCCCGCCGGCACGAAACCGGACTCCCCGTCATGCCGCCGGTTCGCAATGACCAACCGATCGGGCTATCCTGCCATCGCCGACTCGACCAAATAGTCGAAATAGATCTGCTGAATGGCGGAGTGAATTTGGGCGCACTCGCGGCGGACGCTTTCAAGATACAGATACGTGCCGTCGGCCATGATCTCTTCGATTTGACTGAAAATCAGCGTAGCCCGCAGCCGGCCGGCGAGCCGCACGGGCTCGGAAGCTTTGCGCTCGGTCAAGTCTCCGACCTGGTGGAGCGCGGCATGCACGCTCTCGACCGAGAAGCGCACCGAGTGGGGGAATTCCGAATTGAGCAGCAGGAACTCCGCCACCCGCAAGGGGCGAAGCTCGGCCGAATAGGCTTTGCAATAGGCTTCGAAGGCGGCGCAGCTCTTGAGCAATCCCACCCATTCCAGATATTCCGCGCCCTCGACCGCCTGGTCGGGAGGCTGGGCCAGCCGTGAGAAGTGGGTTCCGATGAGGGCGGCCAAGGTGTCGGTTCGTTCCACATAGCGGCCCAGCTGGATGAAATGCCAGCCTTGCCCGTGGGTCATGGTGGTATCGGTGATGCCTTGAAACAGGTGGGCGCCTTCTTGCACCGAGCGGAAGAAAGTGTGCGACTCGAGAATCCAGCTGGCTTCGGAAGGATTGTCGAGCATCTGGAGATAGAGCCGATTGAGCTGTTCCCACATCTCCGAGCTGCATTGCTCGCGTACGTGGCGAAGGTTTTCCCGGGCCGCGGACACGCAGGAAACGATGGAGGAGGGATTCAATCGGTTGAAGGTCAGGGTATGGGCCAGGCTGGCGCCGTCGGTGTTTCCCGTGAGGGGGGCTGGAACTCGCAGGGCATCGATTAGGCGCAACCATCGTCCCGTGGTCGATCCCGGGGACTGATCGAGCCGCAACTGCAGATCGACGTCCATCAGGCGCGCCGTATGCTCCGCCCGTTCCAGGTAGCGGCTCATCCAGTACAGCGTGTCGGCGACGCGTGAGAGCATGGTAGTCATTCTTTCGCAGGCCGTGCGCCTGGGACCGCCTTGGGCGGTTCTTGCGCTTTCTCCTCCCGCAGCACCCAAGTATCTTTGCTTCCGCCTCCCTGGGAGGAATTGACCACCAGCGATCCGCGGCGTAGGGCTACGCGGGTCAAGCCCCCGGGGACCAGGGTGACACTGCCGTTATAGAGGATGTAGGGCCGCAGATCGATGTGCCGCGATGCGACTTCTCCGTTCAGAAAACAAGCGGCTCGGGACAGCGCGATCGTGGGCTGCGCGATGTAATCGCGGGGCCCCGCCAGGATTCGCTGGCGAAATTCCTCCTGCTGCTCGCGGCTGCTGTGCGGGCCGATCAGCATGCCGTAACCGCCAGATTCACCCACCGCTTTGACCACCAGTTCATGCAGATGTTCGAGCACATAACTGCGCTCGGCAGGGTCGGTGAGCAGGTAGGTCTTGATATTGGGCAGGATGGGATCCTGGTCGAGATAGTAGCGAATAATAGTGGGAACATAGGCGTACATGGCCTTGTCGTCGGCCACGCCGGTTCCGATGGCGTTCGACAGGGCGATGTTGCCCGCACGGTAAGCATTGAACAGGCCGGGAACGCCCAGACTCGAATCGGGGCGAAAACAGAGCGGGTCGACAAAGTCGTCGTCGACCCGGCGGTAAATCACGTCCACCCGCCGCAAACCGGCGGTGGTACGCATATAAACGATGTTGTCGTGGACCAGCAGGTCGCGACCCTCGACCAGTTCAATGCCCATCTGCTGGGCGAGAAAGGTATGTTCGAAATAGGCGGAATTGAAAACCCCCGGGGTCAACAGCACCGTGCAAGGTTCGTTGCGGGCCACGCAATTGGGGGGGGCCAGGCTGCGCAGGGTGGCGAGCAGAGACTGGGCATAGTGATCAATCGGCGAGACTCCGTAATCGCGGAACAGGCTAGGAAAGACCCGCTTCAGGACCTTGCGATTGGCCAGCATGTAGGAGACTCCGCTCGGCACCCGAAGATTGTCTTCGAGCACGGCAAAGCCGCCGTCGGGCATGCGGATCAAATCCGTGCCGCAGATGCTGACGTAAATGCCACGCGAGACGTTGAGGCCCCGCATCTCGCGGCGGAAGTGGCGGCAGCTGTAGACCAGTGCGCGCGGGACCACGCCGTCGGCGAGAATGTGTCCCTCGTTGTAGATGTCTTTCAGGAAAAGGTTGAGCGCGGTGATGCGCTGGGTCAGTCCGAGTTCGATCTTGCGCCATTCCTGCGCCGGAATAATGCGCGGCAGCAGGTCATTGGGGAAAATTTTCTCCGTACCCTCCTTGTTGCCGTAGACGGTAAAGGTGATGCCCTGGTGCAGGAAAGATAGATCCGCCGCCTGCTGGCTCTCGCGCAGCTCTTGCGGGGGTAACTGCAACAGGGTGCGGTAGAGCGCCTGGTAGTGGGGACGGGGCAGTCCAGGGCCTTCGAACATTTCGTCGTAGGCCAGGTCGAACTCATAGTTGAGGAACGGGGCCTTCGGAAATGTTGGTACGGGTGCAGGCATCGTATTCATTGGATTGCCGAAACGTGCTTCGCGGCCAAAACCCCTGGCCGGAGGGCGAACCTTCAGGGATTCCCTTCGTCTTCCGGGGGCCGAGGAACGCTGACCGACTGAATCTAGGCGGTCTCGAACCCCTCTGTCCAATTGAATTTGTTTATAGATTCCATGATCCAGGGCAGCGGTGGCGGCAGGCCGGCACAGGTTGCCGGGAACAGATCGATCGGCTTCGGGGTAACCGGTTACGGGCTTCTCTACACCCCTCGTTCCGCTCCGCTGGCCGGGATCGAGGGCCCACACGACGTACGACTTCGGTACCGTCTCTGGTACTTTGGTTATGTCAGAGGCCTCCGCTTCGAACCCTCTGTATAAACACCCGTTCTGCTTGTATGTGCCCTTCCCTTGACCGCAATATATAGCAGAGTTCGGCATATGTGCCCAAGGTAATTTCCAGAAAACAGGCACAAAACCCTAAGAAACACGGAAATAGAGCCTGACCTCATGTCTTTCCGGGCTGATATATGCTCAGCACACGTAAATTCTCTCGAACCGGATTCTGTAGGGCTGTTGGTTCGGAGAGTGTTTCTCCTACAGGTTTGCCCTGGAGCCGTAAACAGAGGCTCCGACTGAGGGGTGATTTTGTGGAAGGGGTTTGGAAATTATGGCCGACTCGCCAGAAGTGATGAACATTCGCCAGGCGTCGCAATACCTGGGAGTGAGTCCGGACACGCTCTACAAGTACGTCGGAGAGCAACGCATACCTGCTTTCAAGCTGGGCAACCGCTGGCGCTTCAAGAAATCGAAGCTGGACCAGTGGATGGAAGAAAAGTCGAACCAGATGGAAGCCAAGAGCAAGAAGAAACCTAAGGCGGCGGTCAAAGCTGCCGGGCAACTGTAGATAGAAATTAGAGCCGGCGGGACGCCGGCCCTACCAAAGGCGGACACATGTTTGGATTGGGCTCCAAATCGATTGTTGGTCTGGATGTGGGCTCCTCGAGCATCAAGGCGGTGGAGCTGAAGAAGGGGCGCAACGGGCTGGAAGTTACCCATCTGGGCCTGGAACCGCTGGCGCCGGATATCGTGGTGGACTCGATGATCGTGGACTCGGGCACCGTCTCGAGCGCAATCGCGAAGCTGTTCACCGACAACCAGATTAAGAGCACGAAAGTCGCGACCGCAGTCAGCGGGCATTCGGTGATTGTGAAGCGCATCCCGATGCCTTCGATGAGCGACCAGGAGCTGGCGGAGACCATTCAGAAGGAAGCGGCGCAGCATATTCCCTTCGATCTGTCCGACGTGAACCTCGACTACCAGATTCTTTCCGANNTACACCAACGTACTCTCGATGGCGGGCAAGACTCCGGCTATCGTGGACATCGATGCTCTGGCCTTGCAGAACTGCTACGAATACAACTACGAGCCGGCCCCCAACCAGGTGGTGGCTCTGTTGAACCTCGGCGCCAGCGTCATGAACATCAACATCGTCAAGGGCACGACGCCCTTGTTCCCGCGCGACGTCAGCGTTGGCGGGCATCAGTACACCGACTCGCTGCAGAAGGAACTGGACCTGAGCTTTGATGACGCCGAGTCGCTGAAGCTGGGGCATAAGGTGGGAACGGTGAGCGAAGATGCCAAGACTCCCATCCTGCAGCAGGTCACCGAGATCATCGTGCTGGAGATTCAGAAGACGTTCGACTTCTTCCGCGCCAGCGCGGCGGGAGAGCACATCGAGAAGATCTATCTGGCGGGCGGCTCCTCGAAGGTCCCGGGACTTGTCGAAGCACTGCGCCAGGAATTCTCCTTGCCGGTGGAGATCTTCAATCCTTTCCAGAAGATCGCGCCACCGCTGGGAGCGGGAGCGGAACTGATCGAGCAAAACGCCGGCCAGCTGGCGGTTGCGGTAGGTCTGGCCTTAAGGAGTTTTGAAGACTTATGATCCGAATCAATCTGCTGGGAAACACCAAAGGAAAGAGCAAGCACGGCGCCCCTTCGACGGTCGCCTCGATGGAAGTGGGTGATGTCGGCTCACCGAAGATGAAGGTGCTGGTCGTGCTGGTGGTGGCGGCCCTGCTGAATCTGGGCTGGTACTACCAGCTGGACAAGCAGAAGCGCGACGTCGCCACACAGCAGCAGGCCGCGGATCAAAAGAACCGCGAGTTGGCGGACGTCAAAGCCCGCTACCTGGAACGACAGAGCGAAGCTGAGAACTACAAGCGGCGGGTCGACGTGATTGACCAGTTGCGCGCCAACCAGTCGGGACCGGTCAACCTGCTCAACACCATCGGGGACACGATCAACTCGACCGAGGCGGTGTGGCTCAACTCGATGACCGACCAGGGCGGCAGCGTGGACATTCAAGGCATGGCGCTGACTACCGATGCGGTCGCCAATCTGATCGCCAATCTGCAGAAGACGGGCTACTTCAAGAATATCGAGATCAAGGAAACCTACCAGGACGACTCCTTCAAGGACATGCAGGCGTTTCAGTTCACCCTGACATGCGAGAAGGGAAACGAGAAAGCAAGCAAGTCCTAATAGACAGGGAAAAGCGGGAAATCTTATGGAGAACTTCAGCGAAATATCGGGTCTCAAGCAATGGGGAATGCTGTTGGCTGGGGCTGCGCTGGTGACCGGCGCCCTGTATTTCACCGTGTTCAAGAGCCAGGAAGACGCCAATGCGGCCGCCCGGCAGACGCTCGACGCCAAGCAGCGCGAGAACGCGGAACTGGAATCCTACCGGCCGAAACTGGCCGACATGGACCGCCAGGTGGCCAGCCTGAAGCAGCAACTGGAGATTGAGCAGCACATCGTGCCCGACCAGAAGGAAGTGGACGGCTTCATCAAGATGCTGGATGCGGAAGCGCTGAAGGCGGGGATTGAAATCCGCCGATACACCGCGATGCCGGTCGTCTCCAAGGAGTTCTACTCCGAGGTCCCCTTCGAGCTCGAGCTCGACGGACCGTACTACTCGATGCTGAGCTTCTTCAACCAGGTCGGAAAACTGGAGCGGATTGTGAACGTCTCGGGACTGTTGGTGGCGAGCACGAAGAAGCCGGGCGACGCCAAGGCGAAACACACTTACCAGTACGCGGCCAACGAGAGCGTCGTGGCCACCTGCACGGCAAGCACTTTCTTCAGTCATGACATGCAACCGCCCGCGCCGGCGGCGGCACGGAGATAGGTACGTCTATGAAATTGACGACTGGAATTCTGATCATGGGGATGGCGGCGACAGCCTGGGGACAGAACCCAGACGCCATCCAGAACGCGCGGGATACGATGCATGCGGTCCAGCAGAAGAAACAGCTGGATTCTAACGCCGCCCTGGCGGCTTCGCAGGGCGCAACCCCGCAAACCGCATCCACACCCGCCCCATCGCAAGCCACCGCTGGCTCGCACGATCCCTTCGCCAAACAGAAGGTTTCGCCGGGACCGCGGGTCGCGCACCGTGCGGCCCGGTCGAAGACCAAGGTTGTGGCCGCCAGCCGGCCGCGGTCGAGTGGGCGGAAGGTGGCGGTCGAGAACCAAGCCGCGGTAGAAAACGAGCCGCTGGATCGGCCCGTGACTATGGCGGGAAGGCGCGATCCATTCTTGAGTCCGGTGGTGAACCAGACCATGGTGGGATCGGGCTGCAGTACGGGGAAGCGCTGCCTGGCCATCGACCAGATCGCGCTTAAGGGAGTGGTCAAATCGGACGGGGGCATGATTGCCGTGGTGGTCAACGGTCTCGATAAGGCCTATTTCCTTCGTGAGAACGACCCGGTCTTCAACGGCTATGTAGTGAAGATTACGGGGGACTCGATCGTGTTCAAAGAAACGCTGCAGGACAAGATCGGGCACCCGTTTACACGGGAAGTGACCAAGAAGATCACTACCCCGGCAGTCTAGGCCGGGCAACGAAATCTTAGAGAGAAGAAAGATCACGGCGTGACCCCTGGGGGGCACTTCGTGGGGAGAAGCGAAATGCGAAAGCAATTGCTGAATATTTTCCTGCCGCTGCTGGTTCTGTCACTGGTCGCAGCGGCCGGCGCGCAAAGCACGAGCACGGCGGTTGCACCCAAGCGAGCTGCTCTGCTCGGGGTCAACCTAGTGCCCAGCCACGATGGGATGAGTCTGGAAATCACAACCAGCGGGCCAACCACGCCCAAGGTGAGCGCCCTGAACTCACCCGCTCGCCTGGTGCTCGACCTGCCGGGTACGGTGGCAGTTTCCGCCCGCAGCATCATTGTTGACGACCTGGGCGTGAAACGAGTGCGCGTTGGTATGGACGGGCAGAATCCCCCGACCACTCGCGTGGTGGTGGATCTCGATGAGGCCTGCCGCTACGAACTGTCGTCCCCGAGCGGAGACAAGCTCATTCTCAAGTTGCATACCGGAGCCGCGAGCGCAAGCGCCGGCGCCGGGCAAGTGACGCCAGCAGTTTCGGCCCCGACCCAGGCGGAAGTGCCAGCGGGTGCGGAGAAAACCGCGGTCGCGAAGCCGGTGGCCGGGACTCCGGTCGCGCTCAGCCAGCCCGCGGAAAAGTCCTCTTCCGCCGAGAACTTTGTCTTTGTTGAGCCTTCCTACAAGCCCGAGGCCGCGAATCTGGCGGCCGAAGCCAAGCCGTCAGCTGTAATCGCGCCGCCCGCCCGGGCGCTCACCGCCGCCGCGAAGTTCGCGGACAAGCCCGACACCACCAACTTGCTGCCCACTCCGAGCGCCGCCATGCAGCCGCAGGCCGCGCAGACGATCGCCAATTCTCAACCCGCCGAAAACCTGGCCGCCGAGCAGAAGGCTCAAATGGCGCAGCCCGCGCCGGTGGCCGGCCCCAAGTACACGGGTGAGCCCATTTCGGTGAACTTGAAAGACGTGGATCTGAAGGACTTCTTCCGCCTGATCCACGAGATCAGCGGCCTCAATGTGGTGCTCGATCCGAACGTGAAGGGCACACTCACCATCGTGCTCGATGATGTGCCGTGGGACCAGGCGCTCGATATCGTTTTGAAGAACAACGACCTGGCGCGGCAGCTGGACGGCAACGTCCTGCGCATCGCCACCGTGGACACACTCCGCAAAGAAGCCGAGTCACGCCGCGCTCAGCAGGAAGCCGAAGCGCTGGCGGTCGATAAGGTGACGGTGACGCGCTTCCTGAGCTACGCGCGTTCGAAAGACATCGCGGCCACGGTGAAACAGTTCCTGAGCCAGCGCGGCGATGTGATCGCTGACGATCGCACCAACGCCCTGATCATCCAGGACATTCCCGCGGTCATTCCGGCCGTCGACCGCCTGATCACGCAACTCGACCGCAAGACCCAGGAAGTGGAAATCGAAGCCCGGGTGGTAGCCGCGACGCGCAGCTTCGCGCGCGACATCGGCACTCAGTTGGGTTTCGGCTGGGGTAACACGGCCACCTCGGTGAGCGGGGCGGGCAGCGTGGGCACATCCCCTCTCGGCACCTTTGGCATCAATCCGGTCTATCCCATCGTCGGCACTGCGGCGCCCACGCCCACGACGTTGTCGCAAATACCCCTGTTCTCCAACCAACCCGTCACCAGTCCGACGAGCGGTTTCAGCTTCCTGAACGCGAGCTCTCATGTGCAGATCGATGCCGTTCTGACCATGGCGGAGTCGCGCGGATTGCTCAAGATTCTGTCGCGTCCGCGGGTGGTGACCCAGAACAACATTCAAGCCCTGGTTCGGCAGGGCGTGCGCGTGCCCATCGTGACCCAGGCGCAGTTGGGCGGACCTCCCACGGTGACCTACGTGGATGCGTTCCTCCGCCTGACGGTGGTTCCGCAGATCACATCGGAAAACACCATCTTCCTGAATGTGGACGTGGAAAACACGACGCCTGATTTCGGCCGTACGGTGCAGGGCAACCCCACACTCATTACCCAGCAGGCCACGACCCAGGTGCTCGTCACCGACGGTGGCACGGTGGTGATTGGCGGCGTGATCCAAACCCAAAACTCGGTCAACATCACCCAGGTGCCGTTGCTCGGCAACATTCCCTGGCTCGGCAACCTGTTCAAGCATCGCACGGTCAACACCTCCAATCAGGAGTTGATCTTCTTCATTACGCCGCGCATTATTCAGACCTAGACAGCCTGCGGGTCACGCGGTCCACGAGGTAGCCGTAAAAAAGCGCTGCCGGACGCCTGGAGAAGTCGCCAGGGGCCGGCGGTTCAGCTTTTTCTGGGAGCTTCCGCTTTTCTGGAAACCCCCGCGAACCCCTGGGCCGTTCCATCTCAAGGACTAAAGACTAAGGACTAAAGACCTAAAGACCTAAAGACCAGAGATGAGAGAGAAAATCATTTCTGGTCGGGCTCTTGCTCCTGGTCTCCCCTCTTGGTTTCCCGCCTCTCCCGGCGGTCGAACTGAGAGCCTTGCATCGACTCTGGCTCAAGCAGCGGAATGCGTCTAAAATGTCAGGCATCCTTGCATGACTCAGGGGATGTGCGATGAAAATTGGTTTTGCTCTTCCTAACATTGGCCCTGTCGGCACGGCGGAGGCGGTATCGAAGGTCGCACAACGCGCCGAGGCCCTCGGGTATTACAGCTTGTGGACGGTGGAGAGATTGCTTTTTCCGGTGAAGCCCCAGTCAGCTTACGCGGGTATGCCGGACGGTTCCCTGCCTGAGCCTTATAAACACGTGCTCGATCCGCTCGAGGCGCTGACCTTTGCGGCGGCGCAGACCAAGAAGGTCACGCTCGGCACGAGCGTGCTTGATATTCCCTATTACAACCCGGTGATGCTGGCGCGCCGGCTCACGACTATCGATTACCTTTCGAACGGACGGTTGCGCGTGGGGCTTGGCTTGGGTTGGTCGCAGGATGAAATGGAGGCCACCAGGTGCCGACATGAAAAAACGCGGCGCCATGGCGGATGAGTTCCTGCAATTGCTGAAGGCGGTGTGGACCCAAAACCCGGTGGAATTCAACGGCCAATTCTACAAGCTGCCGTTGTCCTATATCGATCTGAAGCCGACGCAGAAGCCGCATCCGCCCATCTACCTGGCGGCGTTTGCGCCCGCCGCCCTAGCACGCTTGGCCAAGCTGACCGAAGGATGGAATCCTACTTTCATTCCCGCTGCCGGGATGGCGCAGATGTTTTCCTCCATCCAACGAATGGCTCAGGCAGCGGGAAGGGATGCCTCGCGGCTCGAGCTCGTGGTGCGCGCCAATCTGCACGTCACGGACAAGCCGCTCGGAAATGATCGCGCCATTTTTACCGGGACCATGGGACAGATCCAACAAGACACCGACGCCTGCAAGCAAATTGGCGCGCATGAAGTCCATTTTGATCCCGGCTTTGAGCCCGGCTCGGATTCGTTGGACGGCTGGCTGAAGAGAATGGAGGAAGTGCGAAAGTTGGTGTGAGATGTGGGTGCGGCGCCAATTCTGGATTACTTGAAGGGCGGCCAAAACCCTGGATGAATTCCTCGAAGGCTTTCCCACGGTGGGTCGCGCAGCTGCTGTAAGCGGCCTGGGCCAAGCCCCTATCGCCAGTGAGCTGCGAAAAGCGCCGCTACCCCCGGGCCCTTTATCGCTCCGAAGAAACTCAGCGCTGGATCTCGACCAAGAGCACCCAGGCGCCGAAAATGCCGGCTGCAAACGACAGCAAGGTGCCGGGCACAATCCAGTACACGCCGGCTGCGTGGCCGATCGCCATCAGACCGCCTGCGATGAAAAACGGCAGCGGCGGCAGTTGGTTCATGAGGATTCGCGGCACGAAACTGCTGTACTGATGGCCCATCTTTTGAGCTCGCACCAGCATAACTGTCTGAATGGTCCAGATGACGAGGCCGGTCGCGCCGATCTCGATGCCGTAGGCGCGGGCTGACTGTCCCGGCACCAAGGCGAATTTCGTGACGACAAGTACGGAAAGGAGTGCGATGAGCGTCTCGGCCGCTCGCGCCGGCAGATGTGGATATTCCAAGATGCGGGTGAGGTTGATCGAAACCGCGACGAACACCAGGCCGGCGAGCGCGGCGGCAGCACCGGCCTCAGCGACGAAGAAGTTGTCCCATCCTGGCATCACGTGAGCCCAGTGTTCGAGAAGATCGCTGGAGTTCGGCGCTTATACGTCAGTCGGAAAATCGGCCAGCAGCGAATGGAACGCTTCGACCCCTTGAGGGCCCCCCTCGTTACCAGCCCCGCGTTTGTAGCATGTGGGCTTCATCGAGCGCGGCGACGGCGAGTCCCTTCATAGCGCCGACCAGGTCTTCACTGACTTCAAGTAATACTTTAGGGTCTTGGTAGTGCGTCGCCGCCAGCACAATAGCGCGGGCGCGCTTTGCGGCTTCTTCTGGATCCGCGAAGTTGGTCGAATCTTGCATGAAGATACCCGAGCCCACGAACACCGCTTCGGCACCGAGCTGCATGACTAAAGCAGCATCCGCAGGCGTGGCAATGCCTCCGGCAGAGAAATTAGGCACCGGCAACTTCCCTTCCTTGGCCACCAGCTTGATCAGTTCGTAGGGAGCACCGTGTTCTTTGGCTTTGGCGTAGAGCTCCTCTTCGCCGAGCACGGTGAGGATTCTCATCTCCTGCACGATCTGACGCATGTGCTTGACGGCGTGGACTACGTCGCCGGTGCCGGCTTCGCCTTTGGTGCGGATCATGGCTGCGCCTTCCGCGATGCGGCGCAGAGCTTCCCCCAGATTGCGCGCGCCGCAAACGAAGGGAACCCTGAAGGCGTGCTTATCGACGTGGTGTGCTTCGTCGGCCGGGGTCAGGACTTCGGATTCGTCAATGTAGTCGACGCCAAGTTCCTGCAAAATTTGCGCTTCCGCAAAATGCCCGATGCGGCACTTGGCCATTACCGGGATGGAGACAGTCGCCATGATCTCGCGGATTTTCTTCGGCGAAGCCATGCGGGCTACGCCGCCTTCGGCGCGAATTTGCGCGGGGACACGCTCGAGCGCCATGACGGCTACTGCGCCGGCCTTTTCTGCGATTGCGGCTTGCTCGGCGTTGGTGACATCCATGATCACGCCGCCTTTGA
>PKYX01000144.1 GCA_003132825.1 Acidobacteriaceae bacterium | reverse complement strand
ATTCTCTGCCACAACAACATCGATGGGCAGGGCGCCACTTTCATCGTCCGCTTTCCCGCAGCGTCCCACACTGCCTCCCTGAGTGTGGCCGCAGGAGTCAATCAGCCATGACCACCCCAGCCATTCAACGGTCTCTTTTGCCTGTTCTGCTCATCGAAGACGAGCCTTCCATCATGGCTCTGGTCAGAGCCACGCTCGAACGCAACGGCTACGACGTCGTCTGTATCGAGTCCGGCGCCGAAGCCTTGCACCTGCTGGAAAAAGGCCAGTTCCTGGGCGTCGTCTCCGACATGCGCACGCCCGGCGGCGTCGACGGCGCGCAGGTTCACACCTGGATTTCCGCCAATCGCCCCGATCTCGAGCACAAAGTCGTTATCATTACCGGGGACTATGCCAACGAAGAAACGGTCACCGTCCTGCGCCAGATCGGCGCTCTTTATCTGGAGAAGCCGTTCCGCGTGCAGGACCTTATCTCAGCCGTCGAAAAAACCATGGGGAAAGCCCGGTGATCCCTACCCCCGGCAGGCCGCCTCTGGGCAAGACCGATCCGAGCAGAGATCTGAGCAGAGAAGTGAGCAGAGAAGAGCTTCGCATCCGTCTGCTCATCGTCGACGACGAGCAGAGCATCCGCAAGCTTTGCATTACAGTGGGCGAGGCCCTGGGTTTCATCTGTCTCGAAGCCGAGAGCGGCGAGTCTGCTCTGGCTCTTCTCGAAGAGCAACCCGTCCACATGATTCTCAGCGACATGGTCATGCCTCACATGTCAGGGCTCGAGTTCCTGGAGAAGGTGAAGAAGCTTGTGCCTCGCACCGAAGTCGCGCTCATGACCGGACACGGATCCATTGAAACCGCGGTGCAGGCCATGAAGCTGGGAGCCTACGACTACATCACCAAACCGATCGACACCAACCGCCTGCGCACCATTCTGCAGAATGCCGGGGCGCTCCTCGGCGCGCGCCTCGAACTCGAAGTCACGCGCCGCAAGTTGCGCGACGCCGGCTCTCTCGGAACTCTGATCGGGCCCTCCAAGAAGATGCAGGAGATTTTCCGCCTGATCGAAATGGTGGCGCCGAGCACCGCCTCGGTGCTGATCACCGGAGCCAGCGGTACGGGGAAGGAACTGGTGGCGCGCACCGTGCATGAGCTCAGCCCACGCCGGACCAAACCGTTTGTTCCCATCAACTGCGCGGCCATTCCGGAGACGCTGATCGAAAGCGAAATCTTCGGCCACGAAAAAGGAGCCTTTACCGGTGCGCTCGAGCGCCGCACCGGTTGCTTCGAGTTGGCCGAAGGCGGAACCCTGCTGCTCGACGAGATCGGTGAAATGCCGATCGCCACGCAGGCCAAGCTCCTGCGCGTCCTCGAAGACCACAAGCTGCGCCGGCTCGGCAGCAAGGTCGAGACCACCGTCGACGTTCGCGTCCTGGCCGCGACCAATAAGGTTCCGGAAGAAGCCGTGGCTCGCGGCGAGTTGCGCAATGATCTGTACTACCGGCTGAATGTTTTCAACATCCATATGCCTACGCTGCGCGAGCACAAAGAAGACGTTCCGGAGCTGGTGCAGTCTTTGTTGGCGGATATGAGCGCCAAACATGGCCGAAAGGTCGCGACCATCAGCGAGGCCGTGCTCAACCAGTTCCGCAGCTATTCCTGGCCGGGCAACGTTCGCGAGCTGCGCAACACCCTGGAGCGCGCCGTGATCGTTTGCGACGGCTCGGTGGTCGAGACCAAACATCTGCCGCCGGGTTTCGGCCAGACCACGCTGCGCACTTCGGTCGAGGACCCGGATGGGGTGCGCCTGGGCGTAGGCACGACGGTCGGGGAGGCGGAAAGGCTGCTCATTCTGAAGACCCTCGAAGCCACCGGCAACAACAAAACCAAGGCGGCCGAGATTCTCGCCATCAGCCTGAAAACTCTGCACAATAAGCTCAAGGAGTATGGCAGCGTGTCTGCCGAAGCCACCGCCGACAAGGAAGAAGAGGAGTTACGGTAACCTCCGCAGATTCTCGAGCCCGGTGCGAGCTCTGCGGTTGGGTAGGAGGCCGCGCTTAAGGTATGCGCCGAAGAACTCAGCTCGTGCTGGCCATCACCTTGATGGTAGCCGCCCTGGTGACGACGTTTTCCTACATTTACATCGCCCAGTTGGTCCGCCAACAGATTGCGACCGCGCATGAAACCGCCGCCCAGCTGACCTCGCAACTGGAATACTTGGCGACCACCGCCGCCCCCGACCTGAGCAGCACCAAGGTGGATACCAGTAATCCCGAGGCGGTGCGCCGCGCCATCAAGTACTACCTGGGCACGGACCGCGATCTCAACACCATGGTCGAATCGGTGGTGGGCAATTGGCCGATCGTTTTGGACGCGGCCATCGTCGATTCCGACGGCGACGCCATTCTGCACTCCAATCCCGATCTCATCGGCAAACCTGTGCCCGACCGTCCCGACTTTCAACTCGTCCAGAACTCCAGCTTCCGCCGGCAGCTGCGCCTGATCTATCACCCTCCCACCGTTTATGACGTGAGCATGCCGCTCGAATTGAACGGCGCTCCGTTCGGCAGCATTCGGGTGGGCATCTCGACGGTATTGTTGCGCAGCGAAGTTACCCCCGGCCTGCAACACGCGGTGGTGTTTTCCTGTTCGGCCATCCTGCTTTCTCTGGTGCTGGCCGCCGGACTCTCCCGTCTCGCCCTGGGACCGCTCGAACAGATCAACCGCAGCCTGGACAGCGTCACCTCGGGAGACGCGGAACTGGTCGCCGAGGACGCCGGCCGCGACGAGTACGGACTGGTCACGCTCAAGATCGCGCACCTGGGCCGCCAGATGCGTGACACCAAGGAGATTTTTTCTGCTCTCAAAGACAACGTGGACCAGATCATGGGCAACCTGCAGGATGGCCTGATGCTGTTCACCCGCGATTCGCGAGTGGTGCTGGTCAGCGCCTCGGTCGAGCGCTTCCTCGGCCGGCCGCGGCGTGAACTGCTCGGCCAAACCGTGAAGGAGATCTTTTCCCCGGCTACGCCGGTGGGCGCGCTGGTGCTTGAGGCCTTTCACTCGCGGCGTCCGGTCGGGCAACGCGAGATCGAATCCGCCAACGGAAAGCGGGTGCAGATTACCCTGGATTTCATTCAGGAAGGCCGAGCGCAAATCGGCGCCCTGCTGACCCTGCGCGATACCGAGTCAGTCCGCCGCATTGAAAATGAAATTGAAACCTCACGGCGCTTATCGGCCAGCGGGCGGCTGACCCGCGGCGTGGCTCACGAAGTCAAGAATCCGATCAATGCCATCGTTCTGCATTTGCAGTTGCTGCAAAACAAGCTGCAGCAGACTGATCCCGACACGCGCCGCCACATCGACATTATTGACGGCGAGATCCACCGCTTGGATCGGGTGGTGCAGATCCTGGTGGACTTCATGCGCTCCCGGGAACTGCATCTGGAGGAAGTCGACCTTCGCCGCCTGCTCGAAGAGGTTGCCATGTTGGCCGCGCCCGATGCGGCGCAGCACGGTGTCTCGATCACACGCGAACTTCCTCCGGTGCCGCTCACGGTCAACGTCGATGTGGACTTCATGAAGCAGGCCATCCTCAACGTGGTGCTGAACGGACTGCAGGCTATGCCGCAGGGCGGGAACCTTACCATCTCGGCGCGCCGCCAGGAGGACATGGTCCTCACCCGGATTCAAGACGAGGGGGACGGCATCCCACCCGAGATCCAGGAGAAGATTTTTGAGCTGTATTTCACCACCAAGGCTGACGGCAGCGGCATTGGGCTGGCGCAGACCAACCAGATCTTGCAGTGGCACTATGGCTCGGTGGATTTCGAATCCGCCGCGGGCCAGGGCACGACCTTCGAGCTTCGTCTGCCCTTTGTTGACCCCGGATCGCGGCCCTTGGAAGAAGCGGTCAGCGGACGGGAACACGGCCCGAAGGAGTCGCGCGGCGCGAGCCGCCCGCAGTAGAATCTGAACCCGAGAAGCTGTCCGGCCGCTCCGGGATGAATGACCACCATGCGCCTGGTCGCAATGCTAGGAGGGTGCGCGCTGCTGGCTTGGCCGTCCTCGGGCGGCGCACGCGGCGCCTGGCCTGTGATTTCCCAACCCGTGATTTCCCAACCCGTGATTTTGCAGCCCGTGATTTCGCAGCCCGTGATTTCGCAGCTTACGATTTCCGCGCCTACGATGGCAGAGACCGCTCCCACCCAGCAGGATTCTCCCTCCTCCGAGAGCAAAACCGATCCTCGGACCACGGCGCCGTCCCCGGCTGCCGAGCCGGCTCCGCAAAGTCCTCCCCCGAGCGGCACCCCGTCAGGGACAACCTCGCCCCCGGCAAAACCGGAGGCTCAGTCCGGACAAACTCCTGCGCCCTCGGCACCGGCTGCCACCCAGCCCGCAACCGAAACTGCGAAACCGAGTTCGACCGTCCGGCGTGCCCGCACCCATCGCCGCAAGAAGAAACCAGGCGCGGTCACGAAGGCTGCCACGCCGGGAGCGCACCCCGGCAACCCGCCCGCCCAGAATGCGAGCCCCAAGAAAGTCGTGGTGCGGAATGGAGGCACCAGTGATCCCAGCGACCAGCTGTCGCCCAGCCTAACCGAGCAACAGGCGTCCAGCCAGCGCCAGACCATCGACCTTCTACTGCTCGACACGGCGGCAAACTTGAAGAAGCTCTCCGGCCGCCAGACCAGTTCCAGCCAGGATGACATGATGGGTCAGGTCCGCCAGTACGTGCAGCAGGCCAAGGCCGCCGCCGACTCGGGCGACATCGAACGAGCCCATAACCTGGCGGTGAAGGCGCACCTGCTATCGGAGGAACTGGCGAAGCATTAGTTCCGCGCTGCCGCCGCGCCACCCCGAACCAGCCCGTCTATTTTCCGCTCGCCCGCGCCGCGTTCACCTTGGTCAGCAGATCTTGGGAAAGGGGCTGGACCGGTCCCTGAATCTTCACCGCCTCCATCAGTATGTCGCGGGCCTCGTTGATCCGTCTCAGCTTGGCGTAGGCAAAACCCAAACGATAGGCAGCCAAGGCAAAGGACTGTTCATCTTGCCCCCGGAGCAGTACCGTGGCGGCCTTGAGCTCGGGAATCGCAGGGGCCGTTTTGTCCTGCTTTAAATAGGCATAGCCCAAGGTGGAATGGGCCACCCCAGCGGAGGCTTTGTGGGAACGGTCCGCATCTGGGGCGTCGGCCTTGGCCACCGCGATTGCCTTTTGAGCGTAGGTCACCGCCTTGGCGGTGCTGCCCGGTTTCGGATCATCCGCGTAGGCGTTGGCCAGCAGCAGCAGCGCCGGCAAGCTGTTCGGATTCGTCGCCAGCGCTTTTTCCGCGTAGGCGATCATCCGCGGCATGTCTTTCAGTTGCGAGAGCGCAACCATGGCGTAGGATGCAACCGGATCGGCATACTTCGAGTTGGGAAAGGCAGGCGTGAAGCGCTCAATGTACTCCATGCGCGTCTTGGGATTGGTCTCGTCGACAATCGCATTGAAGGCAGCCCCTTCGAGAAAATCATGGGCATTCTGGATCGCCGCTTTTTCCTCGGCGCTCGCGTCGTCGGCCCCGCCTTCCGGCTTGCTCGGCTGGCCCATCGCGTTGAAGGCATTGCCACCCCGCAGGCTGTAGTCCATGACTTTCGCGTTATCTTTGATCTGCTGCGCCAGACTGGCCTGCAGCACCAGGATATCCAGGTTGTCGGGCGCTCCGAGGAGCGCCTTGTCGCCGTACTCCAGGGCTTTCTGAGGGTCGCCGGCACCCTGGTAATATTGCGCGATCTGCCAGTTGCCATAGGTCACCGCGATCGGGTTCGCGGAAAACTTCTGCACGAAATCTTGATACATCCCGAGCCTCTTCTGGGCATCCGGCTCGTTGGTGATGGCCTGAAGAGCGACGTCTTCGGGCGTGCCCGCGGCAATGACAATCTTTCCGGTCTGGGCATGCAGGCACAGGGCTTGCAAGAAAACCGCCAGCGCAGCAGAAAGCAGTTTTCGTTTCATACAGGACCTCCGCCACTATCTCTGAGGGATCTAAATCGCTCGCCTAGCAGCGCGAATGCTAGCTCCGAACGAGTCTAACTGCAAGCGAAGAATGGTCCGTCGACCCCAATCCGTGGCCTGGCTGCGGACCCAGCCCGGAGTCGCAAAGCCCCGCATACTGTGCTATTTTTGCAGTCGGACCGCGCCCACCAGGTCCCTCCGAATCACGGCCATGACTCTGCCTTCAATGGCGACCCGAATGCAGCCGGAAACTCGGTCGCCCGCCGCAACGGCGGGNNAATACGTCTTCATCGACGACGGTTCGACCGACGGCACGCGGGAGAAACTCCTGGCCCTGCCTTCTGCGGAGAACGTAACCCTCGTTTTCCACCAGAAAAACTGCGGCAAGGGAGCGGCCGTCCGCACCGCTCTGCGGTACGCGCACGGCGAGTACGTGCTCATCCAGGATTCCGACCTGGAGTACGATCCTCAGGACTACGCTGCACTGCTGCGTCCGCTGCAAGAAGGCAAGGCCAACGTGGTGTACGGCGTGCGCCCGAATCGTCCGGAGCGCGGGCTGCGCTTTTTCCTGGGCGCAAAATTGCTGACTCACCTGACCAATCTCCTATATGGCGCCGGCATCCAGGACGAGGCCACTTGCTACAAGGTGTTTCGCCGCTCTCTGATCGCCAACCTTCCGCTCGAGTGCCGTCGCTTTGAGTTCTGTCCGGAGGTCACGGCGAAACTTTGCCGCCTGGGAGAAACGATCTGGGAGGTTCCCATCTCTTATCAGCCGCGAAGCACCGAGCAAGGCAAGAAAATTCGGCACTCCGATGGCTGGCTGGCGATCTGGACCCTGGTTCGTTTCCGCTTCGTTCGCCGCCGCAGCTTCGCCCCTTCGCCCGCAGGGAACAATAACCCGCCCTTTCCGGTCGCGCTGTTCCGCTTGCCATCCCGTTGAGCACCCTTCCCCGATCGACGAACTTCGACGCCGGGTGCTCAACCTCCGCCCAGGTTCGGCGCTCCTTGCTCGGGATGGTGCTGCTTTCTCTCGCCCTGCAGATTGCCGCGATTGGCCTGTTCCACCAATCCCGGGTTCGCGCCGGGGATGACCATTTCGCTTTTGGATGGGAGATGGGCCGCATTGGGCGCTCGATCGCTCTCGGTCAAGGCTTCGCCAATCCCTACGGCGATTCGACCGGTCCGACGGCCTGGGAACCTCCCCTCTACCCTTTTTTGATCGGTGGAGTGTTCCGCGTGTTCGGCATTTATTCCCCGGCGTCGGCGTGGGTGTTGCTGACGATCAACAGCCTGTTCACGGCGCTAACCTCGATTCCGATTTTCTTGATTGCCCGGGGAATGATAGGAGAAAAGCTGGCCCTGGTGTCGGCCTGGATCTGGGCGCTATTGCCATATGCCATGTACTGGTCGATCCACTGGATCTGGGACACGACGTTTTCGCCGCTCGTGCTCGCCTGCCTGTTTCTGCTCGCACTCCAACTGCAACACGCGAGCGGCTGGAAAGGTTGGGCGCTTTTCGGCGCGCTGTGGGGCGTGCTCGCGCTTGCAAACGCCTCCCTGCTGTCTTTTCTCCCTTTCTGCGGGCTCTGGGTGTGGGTGCGGCGGCACCGGGGCGGGCTGCGCTCGTTGCCCGGAGTTGGGCTTGCCTCGATGATTTTCTTTTTGTGCCTCGCACCGTGGCTGGTGAGGAATGCGCGGGTTTTCGGCCATTTCGTTTTTGTTCGCGATGACTTCGGCCTGCAATTTCGCCTGGGAAACGGCCCCTATGCCGACGGCATGCTGATGCCCTACCTGCAGCCCAACTTGAACTCCGTGGAGTTTGAGCAGTTCCGCCAACTGGGGGAACGGGCCTACGCAGAGCGCTGTCGGCGTCTGGCCTGGGGATGGATTCAGCAACAACCCGGGCGCTTCGCGGTGGTCAGCCTGAAGCGATTCTTCTACTACTGGAATGGCGTGCCGAGACCGACCGACAGAGCCTCGCCGCTCGATTTTCGAAGCTCGCTTTTTCTGGCGTCTTCGGTGCTCGCACTCTGGGGACTAGGGCGAGCGGTCCACAAGAAATTGCCGGGTGCATGGTTGTTCTTGTGGCTGGTGCTGTCCTACCCGACCATCTATTACTTCGTTTTTCCTCACGCGCGTTACCGCCATCCGATCGAGCCGGAACTGCTCATCTTGGCCGTGTTCTTGTTTTCTGAGATGGGGCGGCCCGCGAAACTTCGCCCCCCTGTCTCCCCCTGAGCGGCGGCCCACTCCCCTCGATCGAATCCGCTCGCGAAAACCCGCGAGGCGCATTCCACGGGCGCACATTTTTCGTATAAAAGTAATGTATGCGTGCCATTCTGCAGAAGCGGGCGTTGCGTTTCGTCTTCAGCGCCAATCTGATCTCCATGCTGGGCAGCGGCATGAACTCTGCCGCCGTCGCCTGGTACATTCTGCAAGCCACGCACTCCGCAGCCGCTCTCGGCACCTTCGCCGTTCTGCAGACGATCCCCGCCATGCTGATGCTCCCCTTCACCGGCGTCCTCATCGACCGCGAAGATCGCCGCCGCCTGGTCATGATCCTCGATGCCACGCGCGCCCTGGTCATCGTGGTCGTGGCCCTGCTGGCCTATGCCGGCAAAGTGAAAGTCTGGGAACTCTACCTGATGAACATGCTGGTGGCGGCGGGTTTCTGGATGTTCTGGCCGACCATCACCGCCCTCATCCAGGAGTTGACTCCGGGGGAAGAATTCGTCAATGCCAACACCTTTCTGCTGGCCGGCATCCAGGGAGGCTGGCTGATTGCCGGCTCGATCGTCGGATTCGTCTATAACCACATCGGCCTGGGCGGCGTTCTGCTCATCGATTTCGCGACCTACGGGGTCTCGTTCCTCTGCTATTTCGCGGTGCGCAGCGGACGCCACGTCGTGCCCCGCCCCACGGAACTGCACGCCGACATCATGGCCGCCGAAACTGCGCTCGAACGCTTCCTTCGCGAGATGGGAGAGGGATTCCAGTTTCTCCGCAACCGTCGCGGCCTGGTTCTGCTGGGTGTCAGTTGGGCCCTGTTTCTGGGCGCCATGCTCACCGGCATCGTGGTCACCGCCCCGCTGAGTGATAACGTTTTTCACGCGGGCGCGGTCGGCTATGGCTGGCTGAATGCCGGATGGGGCGTCGGGGCGTTCTTCAGCGCGCTCTATGCGCCCTGGTTCATTGCCATCCTCGGATCGCGCCGATCGATTGCCGTCGCCATGGGCTTGCTGGCCATCTCGATGACTCTGGCCCCGCTCTCACCCTGGCTGGCTATCGCAGTTCTGGCTTACACCGTGATGGGCTCCGGACGCGGCGTCAGCAGCGTGGCCATGAATACCAGCATTATGGAACAGGTGCCGCAACATTTCATGGGACGAGTGCAGAATACTTTTTATTTTGCCGGCACCGCGGTGCAGGTCGTGCTGGGCTTGCTGGTGGGCGCGGTCGCGCAATGGAACCTGGTCGCCGGCTTCTCCATCATCGGACTGGTCTATGCCGTCGCATTCCTCAGCGCCAGTTGGCCGGTGGGCGGCGGAACGCCCATCCGGCAGGCCAGTCCGGCGGAGTGAGAATGGATCTGCCCTGGGCCCTTCGCGGGCCGATTGTGAAGCCCCGCGACCGGGTTTCTGAGGATCGCCGAAGCATTGATCACTCGAAATTCTGTTATCCTTTCCCTTCAATTTCTCCCTTCAATTTCTCAGGAGACAGGCATGGCAGGGAGCCTCGAAGGTCGTACGGCGGTGGTGTTTGGAGTCGCCAACAAGCGCTCGATCGCCTGGTCCATCGCGCAGGGACTTCATGCTGCCGGTGCGCAGATCGCAGTGACCTACCAGAACGAGCGGCTGGGGCTTGAAGCCCAGGACATGATTCTGTCCTTGCCGGGCGCGGCATCCTTCATGTGTGATGTGTCGAATGACGCCGAGATTGACCGCCTGTTCAGCCAGCTCCGAGAACGCTACGGCAAGCTGCACGTTCTGGTGCACAGCATCGGATTTGCCCCGGACGCGGACTTGAACGGCAGGTTCGTCGATACCAGCCGGGAAGGTTTTCGCATAACCCACGATGTGAGCGTCTATTCCCTCATCGCGCTCGCCCGTGCCGCCGCGCCGCTCATGGAGGACGGCGGCAGCATCCTGACCATGACCTACCACGGCGCAGAAAGGGTGATGCCCGGGTACAACGTGATGGGCGTCGCCAAGGCGGCGCTGGAGGCCACCGTACGGTATCTTGCTGCCGATCTCGGGGGGAGGAAGATTCGCGTGAATGCAATTTCTGCCGGTCCCATCAAGACTCTGGCAGCGCGCGGCATTGCCGGCTTCGGCGACATGCTTAAGGGCCACGAGGAACGCGCTCCACTGGGTCGCCGTGTGGAAGTCGAAGAAGTGGGAAGCACCGGAGTTTTTCTCGCCTCCGACGCCAGCAGCGGAATTACGGGCGAAGTGATTTACGTGGATTGCGGCTACAACATCATGGGATTTTAGAGGCTTACTCACCACAGAGTCACAGAGACACAGAGA
>PKYX01000468.1:2861-3046 GCA_003132825.1 Acidobacteriaceae bacterium | reverse complement strand
TCCACGTAGACCACATAGAGCTCGGCATCAATGGCATGCGCCATGCGGGCGCCGCGCGCGATCAAATTTTGCGCGACCGGATTGGAGCTAATGCACACCGCAATACGCTCCCGCACGTTCAGCGGGCGTCCATCCTCGGTCTGGAGTCCGGCCAGGCTGTGATCGACCGCCTGGGCGACCTCCCG
>PKYX01000468.1:247-2790 GCA_003132825.1 Acidobacteriaceae bacterium | reverse complement strand
AGCGCTTGCGGTGCTTGCTGCCCTCGATGTTGGTGTGGGCCAACTCGTCGACCAGCGCGACTTGCGGCTTGCGCCCGAGAATCGCGTCCACGTCCATTTCTTCGAACACCGTGCCTTTGTATTCGAGCTTCGAGCGCGGCGTGGTCTCAAGCAGACTGGCCAGTTCTGCGGTCGCCTTGCGGCCGTGGGTTTCCACCACGCCGATGATCACGTCCTCGCCGCGGCTTTTTCGCCGGATGCCTTCGCTCAGCATCTGGTAAGTCTTGCCCACTCCCGGCGCATAGCCCAAGAAGAGCTTGAAGATGGCCTGCCGTTGGGGAGTGACTTCCTCCAGCCACTGTTCGGGAGTCTTGGTCATTGGCGACATTGTTACTTGATCGCGCGGCAAAAGTCGAATCCGGCTACAATCGTGCGCGTGCAAACTACCCCGGTGCAGTCGCTCGTCCGCTTCCTAGCAGTGGTGGCCATCGTGGCCGCCGTCGTCTTCGTTTATCGGCGCCTGATTCCGGTCAATCCCACCACCGTGGCTCTAACCTTTTTGCTGGCCGTGCTCGTGGTCTCGACTTCCTGGGGGCTTCGCTACTCGGTGCTGCTGGCGGCGCTTGCCACTCTGTCGTTCAACTATTATTTCCTGCCTCCGATCGGGAAGCTCACCATTGCCGATCCGCAAAACTGGGTGGCATTGTTTGCCTTTCTTGCCACCGCCATTTTGGCCAGCGAGTTGTCGGAACGGGCGCGCCGCGAGACCGCCAACGCGAACCAGCGCCGCCATGACGTGGAGCGGCTCTACTCCTTCAGTCAGCGCCTGCTCGCGACCGACAACGTGGCCGAGCTGCTCAATGCGATTCCGGGCTACGTCTGTCAGATTTTCGCCGGGAAGTCCTCCGCCATGTATCTCCTCAGCTCGCGCGAAACCTACCGTTCAGATCCCCGGGAGGAAGGGTTGAGCGCGGCGGATCTGGAAGCGGTCAGCACCCGCGGCGAGCCGGTCATTGACCGGCCGCACAGCCTTTCGCTGGCGCCGCTGCGGCTCGGTGCCCGCCTGACCGGCGCCATCGGAGTGGCGGGCGCAGTGCTTTCCCGTGAGACTCTGGAAGCGCTCGGCGGCCTGGTTGCCATTGCCATCGAAAGAGCCGGGGTGGTCGAGAAGCTGGGCAAAGCCGAGGCCTCTCGCCAGAGCGAGAACCTGCGCACCGCGTTGCTCGATTCTGTCACCCACGAACTGCGCACGCCGCTGACCGGCATCAAGGCCGCGGTCACGAGTTTGCTTTCGGACTTTCAACTCGATGCCGCGCAGCGCCGCGACCTCGCGGTCCTCGGCCACGCCGCGCATCGCGGTGCCCAGCCAGGTGCGCTTGTAGAAGAGCTCCAGGGCCACCATGACCACGATCATGACCACGAACGCCAGGATGAACTTCGTCGCCACGTGCACGCCGGCCACGCTGACCGTGCCGTTGCCGAGCGCCCCGGGGATCGGCACGACCGGGTTCTGGCCGTAGATGATCGACGCGACCGTCTCGATGATCAGGGAAAAGGCCAGCGTGGCGATGAACCAGCCCAGCCCGACCACCGGCCGCGCGACGAACGGCCGTACCGCGACCCGTTCCTCGACCAGGCTGATCGCCACCACCACCGCGAGCCTGGCCCTGCAGGGTCAAGAACGCCAGGAACGCAGCACCTCCCGGGCCGCCTCCGCTGTTGTCACCGCGGCCGACCAGGTCCTGATCGACGCGATCAACGCGGAGACAGGCGTCCGCGGTTACGCGGCGACGCGTGAACCGGCCTTCCTGGGCCCCTATAACAACGCGCTGACACGGATCGGCGCGGACCTGAAGTCGCTGCGGGACGCGGCTATCGCCGAAGGTGACAGCGGCCAGGAGCGGGTGGCCGGCGGTACCACCAGCAAGGCATTCTCCGAGCTGGCGCAGCTGCGCTCGGCCACCGCCGCCGGAATGTCTGGCAGAAGTCTCCGCCCGGCGGTGGAGAACGAGAAAATGACCATGGACCTGCTGCGCCGCCAGGTCGCCAGCCTGGTCAGCGGCCCAACGGCCAAAGAGGCCCCGCGAAGCAGCCAGATCTCCCGCCTGCAAAAGATGATCACCATTCTCGACGTCGCCGCACTTCTGCTGGGGCTGCTCGCCGGGCTGGCCGGCGTCGCCCTGTTCACCTCGGGCATCGCCCGCCGGGTCGCCGCGAACGCGGCGAACGCGGACCGGCTGGGAAAGGGGCAGCCCCTCGAACCGAGGCCGCACGCGGACGATGAGATCGGCCGCCTGTCCAAAGCGCATGTGCGGGCGGAAAAGCTGCTCGCCAGCCGGGCTGCCGAGCTGATGGCCGCGCGGGATGCGGCGCTGAAAGCCACGCAGGCCAAGAACACCTTCCTGTCCAGCACGAGTCACGAGCTGCGGACCCCGCTGAACTCCGTCCTCGGCTTCGCCCAGCTGCTCCTGCTGTCCGATCTCAGCGACGAAGACCGTGAGGGCGCCGAGCAGATACTCGCCGCCGGGCGTCACCTGCTCGTCCTCATCAACGAGCTCATCGAC
>PKYX01000468.1:0-171 GCA_003132825.1 Acidobacteriaceae bacterium | reverse complement strand
CGGCGGCACCATCACGATCACCTGCCAGGAACAGGGCACCAGCGGTGTCAGCGTCGTGGTCTCTGACACCGGGCAGGGCGTGTCCCAGGACGACCTCGACCGTGTTTTCGTCCCCTTCGAGCGGCTGGGTGCCGAGCAGACCGAGACCGAGGGCACCGGGATCGGGCTGCC
>PKYX01000222.1 GCA_003132825.1 Acidobacteriaceae bacterium | reverse complement strand
GATGTGGCGCTCAGCGACAATGCGGTTTGCCATCGCAATCTGGATCTGGGCGACTCGCAATGTGTGTTCATCTCGACCCGGCTGATGGACGACAAGTTTTCCGTCGCCTTCGAGTTCTATATCAACGTGGGCCACGCCGTCGTCGAGCGCGCGGGCGTGTCGGAGGCTTTTGCCGATCTGGTGTGGAAGCAGGTTGAATCCAAGGTCCGAGGCGAAACCTCGCTCGATGCCTGGGAGTCGCGCAAACTGGCCACGGTCCCTGGCCCGGATGCCGAAAAATATAAGAACGAATACTTCGCGGCTACCTTTTCCGACTCCATTTCAATTTATCTATTGTCGTTATTTCTCGACGTGGATTACTACGATCTGCGCGAACGCGACTACCCGCTGCTGGCTCCGCAGCAGATGGCCGAGCGGCTGCGCAAAGTGGCGGAGCTGTTTCCGGCGAATCCGGGCTTTGAGTTCGCGGTGTACTACAAGCGGAGAACCTGAAATTGGCCGAGGATTGACGAAATTTGGTTTGGTCCTCTCGAGATCACGGGTTCAGTTTCCCAATTGCCCACCAGGCTGGTCGCTTTTTAGTAGCACCGAGATCTCGGGTTTGGTTGGCGAATACCGCACCATAACCATCCGACCCTGCCAGCCGGAGATTCGCTCCTCGGCACGCCGTTCGCTGCGTGCCCGGATGCGGTGAAAACCAGAGTAATACTCGCCGTTCGCCACATAGGTGTAGGTGAACTCTCCCTGCCACGGCCTGAAGGGTCTGTCTTTAGCGGGCCGTGCGGCGACCCGATCGATCATCCCTTGAGCGGAGGGCCACGATGGCGCATGGCGTACTCGAAGCCAGGCCCAGAGNNAAAGCGGCTGAGAAATCGCAAATCTGCAACCGAAACCTTACAATCATCTCCCCATGCCCGTCACCGTTCGATCCTTCGCGAAGATTAATCTGGGCCTTAATATTGGTGCGCTGCGGCCGGATGGCTTTCACGATCTGCGCACCGTCTATCAGACCATCGCGCTCTACGACATCATTCGCGTGCAGGTCTCGCGCGGCTCGGGCATTGAAATCCGCTGCGCCGACCCCCGCGTTCCTCGAGACGAATCGAATACCTGTTATCGCATTGTCGAACGAGCGATGGCTGCGCTGAAGGCACGGGGCCGTGTGGTCATCGAGATCGAGAAGCGGCTGCCGGTGCAGGGCGGCCTGGGCGGAGCTTCGGGGAACGCAGTTGCCGCGCTGCTCGGGTTGGAGCGGGCGCTGAACAAACAGCTTTCGGGCGCGGAGCGGCTCGAGATTGCGGCCCAAGTGGGCTCGGATCTGCCGCTGTTTTTGGCCGGCGGCACGGTGCTCGGCGTCGGGCACGGCGAGGAAGTCTATCCCCTGCCCGACTTGGCTTCTGTTGCCTGCCTGATCGCGACTCCGGATNNGTTCCGATGCGAACTGGCACGACCCACTGAAATTGACGCCCTCCTCCCCCTCCGATAGAATGTTGGAGCTTGGTCGCGCGATTTCTGCGGGGCTGAGCGGTTCGTCCCAGGGCAGATTTCATAAGGGAAAAGCTAAGCCTGGGAGGGCCTACTCCGGTGTCCCTGTGAGCAAAGGCAGGGGCCGGGCCGAGACCCCGCTTCTCGACCTCGTCCGTACCGGGATCGAAAACGACTTTGAACGGGTCGTCTTTCCTCAATATCCCGAATTGCGCGAGGTCAAGAGTGCGCTCGAACAGGCGGGGGCGCTCTATGCCTCGCTGTCGGGCTCGGGCTCGGCGGTCTACGGGCTGTTTCGGTCCCGGGCTGCGGCCGCTAGGGCTGCTGCCAAGCTGCGCGAGCAAGCCATACGGTCGGTGACCACGACGACGCTGACGCGCCCGCAGTACTGGAAGAAGATTTTCGATTGACAATTTTCGATTGCCGATTGAGCCAGGTTCGGTACACTGATCCTGCCAGCCAATCGTCAATCGGCAATTGAAAAACTAAATTCCACTGGGCCGTCGACTAATGGTAGGTCAAGTGCCTTTGGAGCACTTTGTCTAGGTTCGAATCCTAGCGGCCCAGCCAGAAAAACCAGTTGTCAGCTGGCAAGGCCTAGCTTTCAGCTGGTGCACCAGGGCAGAGGGTCGGTTCTGACGGATGGCTGAAACCTAACCGCTGAGAGCTACTATGGCAACTCTTGCGACCGCGACCGAGAAGAAAAGTCAGGCTGGGACTGACGAGAAGTCTGACCGCAAGCCGCAGCGCGCCCGGGTGGACGACAAGTTCAAGATCTTCAGCGGCTCGGCGAATGAACGACTGGCCGACGATGTTTGCGAGTTCCTGGGATTGACGCGCAATCAAGCCCTGGTGACCCGCTTCCGGGACGGCGAAGCCTACGTCCAGATTCAGGAGAACGTGCGCGGCGCGGATGTGTTCGTCATTCAGCCCACGTCGCGTCCGGTCGACGAGCACCTGATGGAGCTGCTTTTGATGATCGATGCGCTCAAGCGGGCTTCGGCGCGGCGCATCACGGCAGTGATTCCGTACTACGGCTACGGGCGTCAGGATCGCAAGGATAAGCCGCGGGCGCCGATCTCCGCCAAGCTGGTGGCCGACTTGCTCACGACGGCGGGCGCCGACCGGGCGTTGTTGATTGACCCGCACGCCCCGCAGATTCAGGGATTTTTCAACATTCCCGTGGATCCGCTATTCGCGTCGCCGGTGCTGGTGGACCATTTCAAGAAATTGACTTTGCCGAACTTGACGGTGGTTTCCCCGGACGCCGGTGGCGTGGAGCGAGCCCGTTTTTTTGCCAAGAAAATGGGCTCGGCGCTGGCCATCGTCGACAAGCGCCGTGTAGAGGCGAATGTGGCCGAAGTCATGCACGTGATCGGCGACGTCGAGGGCCGCACTTGTCTGGTGATTGACGACTTGATCGACACCGCTGGCACCCTCGTCAAGACGGCCGCCGCGCTGATGGAAAATGGTGCGAGCGAGGTGTACGCCTGCTGCTCGCACCCGGTACTTTCTGGCCCGGCGGTCGAGAATATTTCTCAGTCTTGTCTTAAACAGGTGGTGGTGACGGACACCGTTCCGCTCAGTGAAGCGGCAAAGAACGAACCCAAGATTACGGTACGTACGGTCGCTGGGTTGATTGGACGCGCCATTCAGGCGATCCACGAAGAAGCCTCCGTCAGCAAGTTATTCTTGTAAACAGGAATCAAACTATGGCCACTGCAACAGAAAAGAATCTTTTGGAAGCTCAGCCGCGCACTCCAGGAAACAAGAACGCGGCGCGGCGCGTGCGCCGCGGCGGCAAGGTCCCCGGCGTGCTGTACGGCGCCGGGAAAGAGACCCTGTCGCTCAGTCTTGATCCGCGCCAGGTGGCGCGGATCCTGCACTCCCAGACCGGCTACAACACGATCTTTGAACTTGCCCTCAACGGCGGCGAACGCACCCAGGCCATGATCGTGGACTGGCAATACGAACCGGTGAAGGGCGCGCTTTTGCACATTGACTTGAAGCGCATCGCCATGGACCGGAAGCTCAAAGTCGAGGTGCCCATCGTGCTGAAGGGCGAAGCGGCCGGCGTCAAGCAGCAAGGCGGCATTCTGGAACAGGTTCTGCGTGAGGTCGAAGTCGAGTGCTTGCCGGGCGACATTCCGGCGTCGATCGAAGCCGACGTCTCAGAACTGGTTTTTGGCAAAGTGCTGCGGGTCGAGGATTTGCCGCACAGCGACAAGGTCAAATTCTTGACGGACGCGAATCAGCCCGTGGCCCATGTCATCACCGTGAAGGAAGAAGAGGTGGCAACGCCGGAAGCGGTCGCTGCGGAAGCTGGCACCACTCCC
>PKYX01000247.1 GCA_003132825.1 Acidobacteriaceae bacterium | reverse complement strand
TTGCGTTTCATAACATCCTCCTCTGGGGGCTCCTTATGCAGTGGAACCCAAACTGAAGTTGTCACTCTCAAACTTCTCGGCTGTCGGGCCGATGCTCGCGGTGACGCATTCCTATATTGCAAGTCGCATGCCAGAGCGCGCTCGGCGGCGAAGGCAAACCGAAGCCAGGTCGATTTGTGTCGTGTTCGCAACGATATAAAGCACGCACCGGCGACCGCGGGACGGAGCTTCCCTTCGCCCGCCCAGCTGGCTGGGGTAGCGCAACGGATACCAGCGGTATCTTTTCGGTTCCCTCGGGATGGATTGCGATTCCGAGATGCATCGCCGGTGTCCTCGGCTACACTAGACAGCCGGAGAGGCATTCGATGAATCCGCGCCTGATCGCCGTTTCCGGCCCGTTGAAGGGGACCGTTCGCCCTTTGAACGGGGGGCCGCTGTCGTTGGGAAGAGACTCCACCAACCAACTCTCCCTCGAGGATCGTGCCGTATCGAGAAAACACTGCACCGTGAGCCAAATCGCGGGCGGCGAGTTCGAACTTGCAGATCTAGAGAGCCACAATGGGACCTTCGTAAACGACGCCGCGGTGACCCGCAGGCTCCTCCAGCATGGCGACCGCATTCGCGTCGGAAGCTGCGAATTTGTTTTCCGCACCCACCCGGAAGACGATGCGGATCTTGCGCAGCCGCTGGCCGGACCGGCGTCAGGTTCTGGCCTGAAGACGATGGTGCTCGACGAGCGCTCTGGACTACCACGCGACGCTTCCGGCCTCGGACGCATGGCGCGCGATCTGGCCGCCTTCTTTAAGATTGCGAACGTCATCAATTCGACCCGCGACCTGGAGCAATTGCAGCAGGAACTGCTGGTGCAGATTGCCGAAGTGATCCCGGCGGAGTGGGGGGCGATCGTGCTGCTCGCCAACCTCGACGACGAGACGCCATCGATTTGTCGATGGAGCAGGAAGACCGGGGGGAAAGAGGACACGGCAATCCGCGACGAGCTGCTTCGACAGGCGATCTGGGAGCGCTCGGCGATCTATACGGCTGCGGGGGAGGGCCCGGCCAATGCCGAAAACGTTCTTTGCGTTCCGCTCGTCGGGGTGGAGAAAACCCTGGGCGCGATCTATCTCACCTCAGCTTCGCGTCCTTTCGGGGAGGACCACGTCTATTTCCTCAGCTCGGTCTCCCGCATCGCCGCCGTCACTCTCGAGAACCTGCTGAAACTTGACTCCTTGCGCGCCGAGAACCAGCGCCTGCGGGCGGATGCCGCTTCCGGAAGCACTCTGATCGGGGAGAGCAAGCCCATGGTGCGCCTCGGTCAATTTATCGCGCGCGTGGCCTCAACCGATTCCACGGTCCTGATTCGGGGAGAGAGCGGCACGGGCAAGGAACTGGTGGCGCGCGCGATCCATGTGACCAGCGAACGCGCCGACCAGCCGTTTGTCGCCATCAATTGCGCCGCCATCCCGGAAGCTTTGCTCGAAAGCGAGCTGTTCGGACATGAGAAAGGAGCTTTCACCGGGGCAGCCACCACCAAGAAGGGCAAGCTCGAAGTGGCCGAGGCAGGCACGCTGTTCCTCGATGAGATCGGCGAGATGGCGCCGGCGTTGCAAGCCAAGCTACTGCGGGCGCTGCAGCAGCGGGAGTTCGAGCGGCTCGGGGGCAACCGGCTGCTCGCCCTCAACGCTCGCGTCATTGCCGCCACCAACAAGAACCTGGAGCAGGCAATCAAGGCCGGCGAATTCCGGCAGGACTTGTATTACCGCCTCAACGTGGTTTCCGTAGCTTCGCCGCCACTGCGCGAGCATCGCGAGGACATTCCCCTGCTGGCCCTGCACTTCGCCAACAAGTATGCGGCTAAGTGCAAGCGCGGCTTCAAAGGCATCGCTGGAGAAGCGAGGGCTCTCTTAATGCAATACAGTTGGCCGGGCAATGTTCGCGAACTGGAGAACGCCATCGAACATGCTCTGGTGCTCGGCTTAACCGACGAGATTCTTCTCGAAGATCTTCCGGGCTCGCTACTCGAGGAACAAGCGGCGGGCTTGTCCTCCGCGCGTTATCACAACGCACTCGACCAAACCAAAAGACAGGTCGTGCTGGCAGCCCTCGAGGAAGCCCAAGGCAGCCCCAGCGAGGCAGCGCGTCTATTGGGCCTGCATCCCAAGTACCTGCATCGGCTGATCCGGAATCTTAACTTGAAGTCCCAACTGCACGGGCAAGGCTGAGGGACCCGCTCGGCCTTTACCCGGCTAGAAATGCCTATTCCGGCCGAGTCCGATTCTCAGGTCTGGGTTCACTGGCAGAGGGATCCGCCACATCTGGTCGGTTTACCCGTCCGGCCGCAATCATTAAATGTTGCCGTTACAATCGTCGGCTAGCCGCGATACAGGCGCGGCCATCAGCCTCGCCCCTTCCTTTCCAATACTTCGCACCATTCTAAAGCCTGATATAAAGCAAGCACAAAGCACATAGTATCCGTAGTCTTAAAAACGGGCCGGCGCCGATTCCGGAGCGGGAGCTTGTGGCGACAAAGCAACCGCAGAGCCATTCCGAGACAATCGCAGTCCTCGCCTACTACTGGCTGCAATTCTCCTTTCGGCGGGCTTCTTCTTTTCCGTGCTTCCCCCGGCCGCAACCGAAGCCAACGGAGCGGTCTCCCTGATCTACGTTGGAGCAGTTGTTCTTGCCGTAGCAGTTCTTTCGCTCGGCATTGGCTTGCTCAGAGCCACATGGCGGGGTGCACGTAGGCGACAAAGACGTGCGGATTTGCTGAACGTCGGTCGCGAGAGCGGCCCTCCGACGCTCCAGGGCGCGGACCACGAGGCTACGGCGATGAAGAGAATCTGCATCGGGACGCAGAGCCACAGGCCTGTCCCGAGGCTTGCCGCCAAGAGTTAGCCCGCCAGGTTGAAGCGGTTTCGGCACGGCTTAAGGCATGCCCTGATACAGGGCGCCCTGCCGCCAGGCCTTTTCGACGGGTAAGAGCCCATTCTCCGCTTGACCTTGACCCTGCGTCAGGCCCGACTATAGTCGGAGAGCCATGAGCAGCAGCTACCGGATTGGCAAATGCGCGAAATTGGCAGGAGTAACCGTTCGGGCGTTGCACCACTACGACCGCATTGGTTTGCTCAAACCGCAGCGCGGAAGCTCCGGTATTCGCCTCTACCGTCCGGAAGACCTGGAGCTCTTAGAACAGATTGCCGCACTGAAGTTCCTGGGTATCCCGCTTCAGGAGATCAAGCTGCTCCTGAAACGCGGACCGCTGACGCTCGTCGACTCCCTGCGTGTGCAACGTGAAGCTTTAGCCGAAAAGCGAAAGCTGATCGATCGCGCCATCATTGCAATTGAAGCAGCGGAAAAGGTCATTCAATCAGGGCAAACAACCGACGCATCCATTCTTCGAAAGATTATTGCGGTGATCGATATGCAGCCACACATGCACCCACAAGAGAACTTCATGCGGAAGTATTACACCGATCAAGCCTGGCTCGATAAGCAACGCATCGTCCACCAAACGCCTCCTGAAGCCCGTCAGAAGAACATGCAGGCATGGCAGCAACTCTTCGCCGAGATCGAAGCGGCCATTGATCTGGACCCGGCGAGCGCACCTGCTCAGGCCCTCACAAAGCGGTGGCTGCAGTTAGTGGAAACCGCCCATGGCGGTAACGAAGCGGTCAGGGCCGGCAGTATCGAGGCATGGAAAGATCGCCAAAACTGGCCGCGGGACGAACAAGACAAGCTTCTGGGCGCCTTCGGTCTCGATCCACACGACAGAACCGCCTCCATGCAGCGCGTAGAGGCAGCGACAAAATTCATAGGGAGGACAATTGGCCACCGGGTGCGAACGAGTCTTCGAGGACTCGATTCGTCTTAAACCGATTCGCCTGAATGTACCGCTGCTGAACGGTTAGCAGCCGCGACCCAGTGTTTTTGGTCGAAACGCTGTAAGGATAGCGCCAGTGACGATCGTCGTACGCCAGGAATTAGTAACAGATTTGTACCGATGTGTCGGCATTGCGACTGGGATGGCTGGTCTAGCGACTGGCTTCGGGCTACCGTCGCAAACGGCGTTCTGGGTACTGATCTTGCCCGCCCCGCTGTCTGCGCAGCGCTTGCGCGATGAATTGAACGTATCCATCCCCGAGCCGACTTCCATTGCCTGGGGGATATGCAACGATTGATGCTGCTCAAGGAGATCGTGTGAGCCAGGATTCAAATCGATTGAGAGTGTTTCCCCTCTCGGCCTTCGCCCGGATTCTGCTGGCGATCGCATGCTTCACGCCAGTTTCCGCGAGTGCAACCCAGACCGAGATGCAGTCCGACGGGTTCTTGGTGCCGACAACCAGCGGCCCACTGCGGGGAGTAGCGCGGCCGGATGGTGGCGCTGAGTTTCTTGGGATTCCCTACGCTCAGCCACCGGTGGGCGATCTACGCTGGCGTGAGCCGCTGCCCGTCAAGCCGTGGAGCGGAGTTCTCACCGCCGGCAGCTTCGGCGCTCCTTGCGCGCAGCCGGTAATGGGAGACTGGAACCGACACGACGCCGAGGTAGGCAAGGAAGATTGCCTCTTTCTCAATGTAATGGCCCCGGTTTGGCCGGCCAAGCAGCCCCTTCCGGTTATGCTCTGGCTTCATGGCGGCGCGAATGAAGGCGGCTCGGCTTCGAGCGCTCTCTACAAGGATGGAACGCTGATCCGGCACGGCGTCCTTCTGGTCACCGTGAACTACCGGCTGGGCATCTTCGGGTTCTTTGCCCATCCCGCATTGAGCGCCGAATCGGCTCACCATGGCTCAGGAAACTACGGCCTTATGGATCAGATTCTCGCCCTTCATTGGGTGCGTGAGAACATCGCGAACTTCGGCGGCGATCCCCACAACATCACCGTCTTTGGCCAATCGGCTGGCTCGCAGGACACGGCGCTGCTGATGACCTCCAGCCTTTCCAAAGAGCTTTTCCTACGCGCCATTGCCGAAAGCGCCGCATCGTTCAGCCTGCCGCTGGCTCCACTGGCCTTTGCCGAAAAGGCTGGTGAGGCATTTGCGGCCAGTCTCAAGGTTCCGACCGGTGCGGAGGGTTTGAAGCAGCTGCGTCAACTGACCGCGCAGCAACTGCTGGCATCGCAATCCAGCACGAGTCCGCGCCCGTACTTCGGTCCGGATATCGACGGATGGGTAATCTCCCGACAGCCGGCTTCAGTTTTTGCCGCGGGCGAAGAGGCCGCGATTCCCTTGTTGTTCGGCACTACATCGCGCGAGTTGGGGGCCGCAATCCTTCATATGCCCACGGCGCCAGATGCCTTGCGCAAGACCATCGCAGATTTCTACGGCAGGCTTGCTCCGCAGGCACTGGCGGCCTACGGATTGGCCGATTCCACAGAAGCAAGTGCCGACCCGCTCTACGGCTCACCCGCCGACCAGTGGGCAGCCGATCTTGTAGTTCGCTGCCCGGCCTCGGCCCAGGGAGGCTGGCACAGCGCCGCCCATTATCCGACCTATGAATACGAGTTCGCCCACGCCATTCCCGGCCAGGAGGCGCAAGGCGCCGTCCACGGCTCGGATCTACCCTATGTTTTCGGGTACTTTCCAAAGTGGGGCAACATCGCCGGCCAGTTTACCGATCTGGACATCCAACTCGCCGACCTGATGGAGAGCTATTGGACCAACTTCGCTAAGACCGGCAGCCCCAACTCAGCGGGCCTGCCCGATTGGCCCCAGTTTGGCGTCGAGCGAAAGTACATTCGATTTGCACAGGACGGCAAGGTGGTTCCATTGACGAGCCTACGCGACGGCCCATGCGGAGTGTACAGGGCCTCACTCACATCGCGAATAGTTCACTAGACATGGATAAGAAAGATACCGGTAAGTCGGCAGGGGTTCCAGAAACCATCCCCACTTGTTGCCGCGCTCGAATAGGCGGGTCTGACTTCGACTTTCAATTGTCTGGAGTTGTTTGCTGAGGGCAGGCTCGACCTACGCCAGCCGGCTGATGCCTGGCGCGCCGTCTTAGGAGTTGTTTTCGGCCCGAGACACCGCCGAAGTGTATTCAATCATAAGTCAGTGTTTTCAAGGCCTAGGCTTCTCCCGAAAGCCCGTATCCCAAGAAGAATCTTTTGAAATCGCTCTCCGGAGCGTATAACCATCCCCTGCGGAGGCTGGCGCAAGCCCTATGGATGTGCACCTGGTTGACGGGACTTATGAATTGTTCCGCCACTTTTTCGCCGTGCCGGCGGCGGCAGATGTCAGCGGCCAGGAAATCGGCGCCGTACGCGGGGTCCTGGCCTCAGTTTTGTCCATGATCGAGCGGGGTGCAACCCATATCGGGGTTGCAACCGACCATGTGGTCGAATCGTTTCGCAACGATCTGTATCCCGGATACAAGACCGCGGAGGGCGTGCCCGAGGAGTTGCTCTCGCAGTTTCCGGTTCTCGAGCAAGCGCTCGAGGCCATGGGAGTGATGGTGTGGCCCATGGTCTATTTCGAGGCGGATGATGCGCTCGCCTCCGCTGCCGGGAAAGCGGCCCAGGAGGACCGGGTGAGGCAGGTGTTCATTTGCACCCCGGACAAAGATCTCAGTCAGTGTGTGGTCGGCACCAGAGTCGTGCAATTGGACCGCAGGCGGGACATCTTACGCGATGAAGCCGGCGTTGTCGCCAAGTTCGGGGTGAAGCCGCAATCGATTCCGGACTACCTGGCTGTGGTCGGCGACACGGCAGACGGCTTTCCGGGCATTGCAGGATGGGGCGCAAAGGCTGCGGCTCTGACCCTCTCTCAGTATCCGCACCTCGAGAGTATTCCGAAGGATTGGCACGAATGGCATCCGTCGATCCGCAAGGCCCGTCTGCTGTCTGAATCACTATTCAACGCATGGAACGAAGCCGTGTTGTTTCGCACGCTCGCCACTCTACGATTGGACGTTCCGGTCTTTCGCTCGGTCGAAGATCTTCACTGGCAAGGACCGCACCGGAACTTTGAGGAATCCTGCCGCCGTATGAACTCGCCCAATCTGTCTGGTCGCGCCGCCTCGGCAAGATCGAGATCCGAGCGGGACCAGACACTCAGGTTATAGCCTGACAGACCGGCCTGAAGCCGTCCGCTTGAACCGGCGGATTTAAAGTGCGATATTTCTGACTGTGAAGTGCAGGCCGCCCGCAACTGAAATCGACACATCGGGACTGGTTCACCTCACCTGTTCTAGCCCACCCAACAGCTGTGACGGCCTTTCGGATGGAAAAGGCCATAGGGAAAGGTAAATCGGAATTGCTTTCCAGCGCTGCTGTACGACCGCACCGAGCGCGCGCTACAATCAGCCCCACAACGGCACTATCGGATCTGCCTATGCCGATGACTCCAGGCGCTTCACCATGAAACTCGCTCGCCGATCCTCGCTGCTGGCCTTCCTACTGTCGATCGCACCGTATGCGCTCAATGCGCAAGCGCCCAACCCACCGGCACCGCCTGCTCCGGCATGGGCGCAGCCGGGCTCGGCAACCCACGTCCAGGCAGCGCCGCCCGAGGACTTTCACAGGACCAGCAGGAATTTCGACAGTCCCATCGGGATCTTCGAGGGCCAGTCTGACATTGGAAGCGCTTTGGTCGCGGGCAATGCCAGTTATGACGCGCGCACCGGGCGGTACACCATAAACTCCGCCGGCTACAACGTCTGGTACACCCGCGACGAATTTCGTTACCTCTGGAAGAAGATGTCGGGCGACGTTTCACTCGCCGCCGACGTGATGTTCCCGGACCCGAGCGGGTACGGTGACCGCAAGGCAGTGCTCGTCATTCGCCAGGACCTCGATGACGATTCGAAGGAAGCCATTGCCGCCCTCCATGGTCTCGGCATGATTCACCTGGCCGAGCGTCCTCTAAAGGGGGTTCGCGTCAAGGACATGGAGTACCGCATCGGGGGTCGCGGCCGTCCGGGCGGCACCACCCCGGACTCTCTCGTCGGTGTCATCGCGCAGCGCATCGGCATCGAAAAGCGCGGCGACTGGTTCGCGCTCTTTGTCAGCGTGGAAGGCGAAGCCATGCACCAGTTCGGTCCACCCATCAACCTGCACATCGACGCGCCCTTCTATGTGGGCGTCGGCTTCTGCTCGCACCTGCCCGACAAGTCCGATACCGCCGTGCTCTCGCACGTTGTTCTCGAGAACTCCGCCGGCCAGGTCCACTAGACCACTGGGCAGCTGCCGCGCTTACGTCCGCTCGAGTGCTGGCCCACGCCCGTAGCGCCGGGTGGCGTAACCGACGATAAGGTCCACCATGCCCCCGGGCAGCATGATCTGGAAGTAGTAGCCCTGCTGCATCTGGGCGACGATGAAGGCCAGCAGCAGGCCTACGGCCAGACCGAACAGAATGCCCAGCGCACTCTGTCACCGTCGCGTGCATTGATGCGCAGGGTCTCCACGTGGTCTTTCAAATCTTCGGTGCCGTCAACGAGGCCAAGTCGATACTGCTATGCGTTCCATAGACTTTGAAGATGGATTCGTCTTCTTGGATTCGGGACAGATCTGTCACGCTTTACTCCGTTGCTGCCCTCCACAGTGGCTGTCCGGCAAGCGAGAGGTAAAACCCCCAGCCTGCGAGCGCCGCCACACTCAGCAGCGCGAAGATGGACGAACTCATGTACCAGGTGGAGAAGTCCGCACTGAACGGGACATTCGACAGCATATCAACGGTGAAGATGGCGACCGCCAGCGGTACGAGGCCGAAGCGATACACAATGAGGACAGCGATGGCGTAAACCACGATGTGGACTGGGATCTCGACTGCCCGATAGGACCCCCCCGAATTCAGCCCGGTGAAGATGGCCACGAACGCAATTGCCGCGATCCAGTCCTTGCGCAGCAACACCTTCAACCCCAGCAGCAGGAAGAAGAATTCCAAGGCAACGAAAATGGACTCTGGCACCCGGTACAGCCAAGTGCCCAATGCCTCCCGTCCACCGAGCAGATATTCGGTTGCGTAGGTTTCGGGCGGAGCTCCCATGTGCATCATCGGGATGGTGCGGATTTGGAAGACCAGAATCCAGACCGCTCCGAGGATTACGCCGAACAAGAGGTCCCGCCCTACCAAGGGGTCGCGCAGTTGCCCGGAAAGCAGACGACTCCACGAGATGATGGTTCGCGGCCAGTTGCGCCGCACCCAAGGCTCGATCGCGAGATAGAGAAGCCATGTCGCCCCAGAGATAAACAGGCCGGTGCTCACGGCAAGGATAAAAAGGCCAAAGGTCTCAAGACCTGGTACCAAGTGGCTACGGCACAGCCACAAGGCCATTTCCAGGCCGAACATGACAAAAGCCAAGCGGACAGCGCCTTCTCGGTCACCGCGACCTAAGCGATAGTTGCGGCGCGCGAAAAAAGCCGCTGTCAGCAGCACCGAGACCAGCAAGAGCACTCCCGCCACCTGGCGAGCTTTGTCTCCCGTAGTGCGTTCATCGCCTTTTTGGCGCTCCGGTTTTGTCCAGTCTCCGATCAGCGAGAAATAAACCGGCTGGCCGCGCCAGGACGCGGCCTCGATGCGCAGGGGACGCATCGTATCCGGCCAGGTTCCCGTCCAAGCGGCACGCATGTCGCCGCCCACCAGAGGGTTCCAGATGGGCTGTGCCGGCAGAAAATGTGATGGCTCCAGTCCAGCCGCGCGAAACAGCAGGTTCCAGTCAAAAGGCGTGGAAGGCCCCTTGCTCGGACTCTCGAGTTCCGGTGGAATCGCCAATAGGTAGATCAACCGCCCCTGGGGATCGAGTTCCAGGTGCACCATGCCGGAAACGATCTCCGGCGGATCGTAGCTCTGAACTACGCCGGGGGTCAGCATTTGATCGTGAAAATCGCTGGCCACCAGGTACCGTGGGCTCTGCCGGTACCAGTACTGCAGCAGAGACGGTCGCCCGGCCAGGACCCGGTTCCAGTCCGGACGTGGCTTGTCCGTCTCCTCAATGGATTCGACCAGATCCCCGTTGTTGTACAAGCCGTATGCGCTATCTGCGGGATGCTTCTCATATCCCAGCTGTCCGACGATCTCCCGAGCTTTTTGGGTGAGAACTTCCGGAGACTGCTCGAGCCCCATTTTCTCGAGTGCGCTGTAGCGGATGGTGAAATAGACGACGCACGTCAAGCCCAGCAGGGCCGCCACCAAGCAGGTCAGCGCGATCCGCGGGCGAAGGCCGGCGGTCTGTCCCGAGGCCGCGACCAGTTGCGGCGAAGGCGTTTCCCCGGCGGCCAAAGCTGCCGCCAAAGGATCTCCGCCGGGCAAGGCCGCCGCCACACTGAGGACGCTCGCGGGGCGCGCCGCGGGCTCGGTTTCGAGGCAACGCAGGATCACACGTTCGACCGCGGGATCAAGATCCTTCACCACCGACGACGGTCGGCTGAGAATCTTCTCTCCGCTACCCGGGGGCGCCCCGGCCGGGGCTGCCGCGAAGGCCCGCTTGCCGGTGAAGATCTCATAGAGAACCAGGCCGAGCGCATAGATGTCGGTGCGCACGCTGACTTCTGTGCCCGCCAGTTGTTCCGGAGCCATGTAGGCCGGCGTGCCGCTACGCACCTCGGCGCCTTGGATCTGGCCGGCCACGCCGGCCAGACCGAAGTCGGTAATCACCACCTGGCCGCGGCCATCGAGCATGATGTTCGCCGGCTTCATGTCCCGGTGGAGCACTCCCTTCACGTGAGCGGCGGCCAATCCGGCGCAGAGCTGGCGCGCGATGTCGAGGGCCTTGTCCTGGGGAAGCCGGCCGATGCGCCGGAGAAGAGAAGCCAGGTCCTCTCCGTCGACGTACTCCATGGTGAA
>PKYX01000049.1:1285-6336 GCA_003132825.1 Acidobacteriaceae bacterium | reverse complement strand
CGCGCAGCGCCAGTTGCCTCGCCAGTTCCTTCCCGAGACCCGTGTTGGCGCCTGTGATGAGAGCGCTCTTCGCGCGTTGCTCGGTCATTTCTCTCCACTCATTAAGTTAGCCAACTGACTTGACGATGATACAGACTCAAGCTACTGTGGAGTCGTGGAGCAAACGAAGACNNCGGCAACGTCTACTACTACTTCAAGACCAAGGATCAGCTGGTCGAAGCGGCGCTCGAGGCGCACGCTGATGCCATGCGCGAGATGCTTCGGAGCGCCGAGCGGCATCGCACGCCGCGCGCTCGGCTGAAGGCGATGGTGCGGGCGTTCGGCGAGCAACGCGACGTCGTCGCCCAGCGTGGCTGCCCGGTCGGCACGCTCTGTTCAGAGCTCGATAAGCGCGACGACGAGCTCGTCGGCGGCGCACGGGCGGCGCTGATGGTTCCAATCGACTGGGCCGAGCGAGAGTTCCGTGAGGCCGGGAGACCCGACGCCCGCGACCTGGCGGTAGGTCTGTTCGCGGCCTATCAGGGCATCGCGCTGATCGCGAACACATTGCGCGATCCATCGTTGATCACCCGCGAAACGCGTCGACTCGAGCGCTGGATCGACTCGCTGACCTGACCCCGCGTCGCTCGCCGTGATCGACGATCTCCTCCACCCAACAAACAGGGAGCACCCTTCAATGAACTCAAGCCTCGATGGCCGAACGGCTCTGGTTACGGGAGCGGGCCGCGGGATCGGCCGCGGGATCGCGCTTGGCCTCGCGCAATCCGGAGCGCGCGTCGGGCTGCTCGCCCGGACCGGCCATGAGATCGATGACGCCTGCTCCGAGATCCACGACGCCGGCGGCACCGCGGTGGCTACGACCGCTGCCGGGGACGGAACCGCCATCGCGGATCTGGCCTCCGAGTTCGACCTGAACCCGAAGACCGTGCTCATGAAAGGCGAGAATAACCGGACATTTTTCATTTCCTGGCGCAGCCAGCGTGAGCTGGCCCAATCGCTGGGCGCAAAATCCACCCTCATGATCTGGGGAGGCCCTGCTCTGACTCTGCTGTCCCTCTACTGGCTCCTGGCGCATTTTGGCTGGATGTAAGCCAGGGGTCGAGGCCTCGATCTCGGCCCTCTGGCATCAGCCTGCTCACCTGCCCGCCGCCCGCACCAGCGGACCTGCTCAATTAGAATGACCAGGTGAACGACCCGGTGCGCATTGGAATTCTGGGCGACTTCAATCCCGAGTTCCACTCCCATCACGCCACCAACGACTCGTTGCAGCACGCCGCTGCCCGGCTGAACCTTGCGCTCGAGTCGCAGTGGATTCCCACGCCTTCGATTCTTGAGTCGGGCGGCTTAAAAACCTTGGAGACCTTTGACGGACTGTGGGCCTCGCCGGGCAGTCCTTACCAGAGCTTTGCCGGCATGCTCAAAGGAATTGAGTTTGCCCGCCAGCACGACTGGCCTTTCCTTGGCACCTGCGGAGGCTTTCAGTACGCCTTCATCGAGATGGCGCGCAATGTGCTTGGCATCGCCGACGCGGACTCGGCGGAGAACAACTCCGCCTCGAAAAACATCGTGATCTATCCGGTGGCCTGCGCGGCGCCCAATCGCGCCCCGGAAGCGCCCAAGCTTTCCGGGGTCGTGCCTGAAATTCGATTGCGCCCCGGCTCTTACCTGCAATCGTTCTATGGGCAAGACAAAGTCGCCGAGGAATTCTTCTGCAACTTCGAAATCAGCCCAGACTACGAGTGGGCGTCGATCGAGGCCGGCTTTCCGGTGGTAGCGCGTGGCCCGCAGGGAGAGATTCGCGCCATCGAATCGCCGACCCACCGGTTCTACGTGGCAACATTATTCCAGCCGCAGCTTTCTTCAAGACCCGGCGACCCCCATCCCTTGATCCTTGCCTTCGTGCAAGCCGCGGCCGATTGGGGGCGAAAAAAGCTGGACGACAGCGTGCTCGAATAAAGGTTCTTCCGAGCGAGCCTGCACCCTGGAGAAGTATTCCCGCCGGGGTATTTCCCGGACCTCTAGGACAGCAGCAGCTCAAACGCCGGGTGCGCCTCAGCCAGCTCGGCGAAGGCCTCGACCGGGGACCCGGCGGGAACGGCAAAGTAGCGCTGGACCTCGCGTTGGAAGGTATCGAGATAGGCTTTCAGGATCTCCAACTTCTCCTCGCCGGCCAGCGGCCGCAGCCGAAACTGCTGGCGAGCGCTTCCCTTCTTCAACATGACCTCACCGGCGGCCTCGGCATTGCGCACCCACTGCGTCCGGCCGCGCGGCGCCACCAGGAATTTCTTGCCGCCGATTTCGAGCAGATTGACGGGAGTGGAGTAGAGATTGCCGCTCTTGCGTCCGCGCACCTGGAGTAGATAGTTGTAGGAAAAACCCCAACCGATTCCCACCAGAAATCCGAACATGCGGTTGAAGATGCGCTCAAGGGCGGAGGGAGCACGGAAGACAGAGGGGGCAGGGCTCATGGCTGCGTTTCATTCTAGAACAGGAGGGTCTCGGGTGCCGCTGCTCTAAGCCTGCTTCACGAATCTGAGTGACGCCGAATTCATGCAGTAACGAAGATGGGTAGGCGCCGGGCCGTCGTCAAATACGTGGCCGAGATGGGCGTCGCATTCCGCGCAGGAAACCGCGGTTCTCGCCACGAAATAACTGGAGTCCTCTAAGGTTTGAACATTCTGCCGGGCGATCGGATCCCAGAAGCTGGGCCATCCGGTTCCGGAGTCAAACTTGGTCTCTGAGCTGAACAGCGCATTGTCACAACAGATGCAGCGGTAGAGTCCCTTTTCGTGCAGGTTCCAATATTTTCCTGTGAACGCCATTTCGGTGTCGGCATGGCGGGTAATGTCGAAAGCATTGCCCGAGAGCTGCTGACGCCACTGGTCGTCACTCTTGACGACTTTGCTCACGCTGACCACGGTAAGACGTTGGCCGGCGTCGGAGAACTGCACGATTTCGACTTTCTGCGACGAGCCGGGGGAAGTCGTCGCCTCGACCGCGCGAGGCCGTCGCAGCGACCACCAAGCGACGCCGGCCAGGGCCGAGGCCGAGGTCGCCAGAAACGTGCGGCGGCTGAACTTCGAGGATGGGAGGGTAGGCTTGCGATCGAGATCCGAGTCGAACATAGAGGCTCCGGTGGTTACTTGCTCACGTAAAGATCAGGCAATTGCTGGCGAAGATGCGCGACTTTCGGCGCATCGTTGAATACGATGTAGGGGTCGTCGGGATGCAGGGTGGCATAGTTCTGATGGTAAGCCTCGGCGGGATAGAAGGCCTTCAGCGGGACGACCTGGGTCACGATGGGGCCGTCATACACTTTGGCCTGATTGAGCTGCTGGATGTAGGCTTCCGCGATACGTTCTTGTTCATCTCCGCTGTAGAAGATGACGGAACGATATTGGCTGCCCGTGTCCGGGCCTTGACGGTTCAGCTCGGTCGGATCGTGGGCTACGGAGAAAAATACCTTCAGCAGCTGTCCGTAGGTGATCACGGCGGGATCGTAGGCAACCTTCACGGATTCGGCATGGCCGGTCTCTCCCGTGCTCACGACTTCATATTCCGCAGTGGCCGCGGAGCCTCCGGAATATCCGGAGGTAGCGCTGCTGACGCCCTTGACGTGTTGAAAGACCGCTTGCATGCCCCAAAAGCAGCCGCCGGAAAATACAGCGGTTTGTTCGCCGTGACCAGCGGCCAAGGGCGCGTCGGCGGCAGGGCCGGGAAAAGCGGCGGTCGAATCGGTTCGAGCGGCACAGGCCACCGCTCCGCCGAGCATGAGGAACATGAGAAAAACACGCAGAGCAGACATCGTGGTACCTCCGCGGCGTGACCGCTTTGCCGCCCATGGTATTAGAGTTGCAATCGGGGAAAAAGTTTCGCGAGGGCTGAGCCGGGGGTGGGGAGAAGCAGCCGCGTCCTGTGGCATAATCTTTGGCGCTTTGGCTCGCTGGGTTCCGCGGGCAAGGTAGACTATGAGCGGCCGTTCCGCCCTAATGATCGCGGTTGCCGGGAACGGAATCGTCGCGCGCCTTTCCTGGGCCTGGTACGGCTGGAATATGGGGGGAGTGCACCTGGCGGCGGGCCACACGGCGCGGTTTTCGGCGCGGTGGTTCATGGCGGGATTTGCGGCGCCCGGACTGGTCCGCTGGATTCGGGGATGGCCGGCCGAGGCCGCCCTGCTACAGGCATTCGTCGCGGCTCACATGGTGCACTACGCCTCCGTCATCGCGGTATTGGCCTTCGACCCGGCCCACCTTTTGCACCATCCCATCACGGCCGGCGTGGCGATTGTGGGTGGGTTTTTGCTGGGGCTCGGAGTGGGGTTGAGGGCGAAGCCGCGGGCGGCCGAGCTTTATGGCTAGCTCCATCGTTTTCTCGGGTATGCCGTCTTTCTGGTTTTCTTTGCCGGCCTACTGAACGACCGGTTCAGGCCATTTCGCATGCTGGCAGCCGGGCTCGGGCGGCGTTTTACGACTGACCAGCGGCATGAAACTTGATCCGCTGAAGGCCGGAGCAGCCGGCGAAGGTGCTTCGCCGCTTTAGCGAATGGATGTACAACCAACTCATTACGAGGTGACTATGAGACACGTCGGTCTGAAGGTGGTCCTGCTTTTGATCTTGGCGGCTTCCGGGACGGCTTTCGCCCAAGATTGGGCGCGGGCGCAGCTGGAAAAATCTCCCCGGCATCGCGAGTGGGTTACGGTGAAGTACAACGGACGCTCGGTTGAAACCTTCGTGGTGTATCCGGAAGCCAAGGAGAAAAGGCCCGTGGTGCTGATCATTCATGAGATCTTCGGGCTGACCGACTGGGCTCAGGAATTGGCGGACGAAGTTGCCGCAGCCGGCTATATTGCGGTGGCTCCGGATCTGCTTTCGGGGATGGCGCCAAATGGCGGACGCACTTCCGACTTTGCCGAGGGCAAGGTCATGGAAGCCGTGGGCCATCTCAATCCGGATCAGATCACCGCCGACTTGAATGCCGTGGCTGACTATGCGCTGAAGATTCCGGCCACCGATGGGAAACTGCTGGTCGCCGGGTTCTGCTGGGGAGGCGG
>PKYX01000049.1:0-1238 GCA_003132825.1 Acidobacteriaceae bacterium | reverse complement strand
GGCCACGGCTTCATGCGCGCGGGGGAAGCTCCCGATGCCAATGACGCCAATCGCAAGGCGCGCAACGACGCGTGGGAACGGTGGAAGCACTTGCTGGACCAGGCTCAATAAAAAGGAACTGGGGCGGGGGCGAGCCCCTGACTGAGTCCGACCCGAGCGTTGCCCAGAGGAAGGGTTGGGATCGGCGCTATCGCTGGCTATCTCTTGAAATAGACCCAGGCCGCCACCAGGATCAACAGAACCGTGATGACCCAAAGCCCGACTTTGCTTTTACCCTCTTCAGCCATGCCAAATGCTAGCCGAAGATTACGTCGCTGTTAAGTGCATAGTCGGGCCCATCTCATATCCCTCGCAGCACAGAACGGGTAGGCGGGGATATTTGGCGAACCGGCTGTCGGTCACCGCCAGCTGGCAGAGGAGGAATCGCGAGCCTCGATCGGACTCTATGCGGCGGGCATGCGTGCAGTCGCCGCACAGGCCAGGGTTCGGATGAGNNGCGCTGCTCCAGCCCCATTCTCCTCCGACTTCGTTCTGCGACCGCAAGAGCAAGCAATGTTTGTCGCCGGGCGGAAAATGGGTCTCGGTCAGTGTGCCATCGCCGGGCGGCCGCGTTTTTTCGGCTTGGTCATCCAGAACAGAAACGGAATCATCAGCATGAACATGATCGCCAGGAAAAGAAAGACATCGTTATAGGAGAGCATGGCAGCCTGACGCTGCACCATGGCGAACAGAGCGGCATTCGCCTGATGAGTTGCGCTCGCGGGAGCGGAGCCGCGGGACAGGAAGTAAGCGCGCAAACCCTGGAAGGTGCGTTGCGTGAGGGGATTGGCGGGGTCGACGTGCGCGCCCAGAATGCTGGTGTGGATTTGCTGCTTGCGGTACTGCACGGTTTCGACGATGGAAATGCCAATGCTGGCCCCGAGGTTGCGCATCAAATTGAAAATACTGGTCGCGTTCCCCATGCGGTCGAGGGGAACCGGATCGTTGGTGGCGGTGGTCAGGGGAACAAACACCAGTCCCAGAGAGGCGCCCTGCAGCACCAGCGGCCACCAGAAATCCCAGAAACCAGCCACCAGGGTGAGCCGGGACAACTGGAACATGGCGATTGCGCCCGCCACGAAACCGATGCCCAGAAGTTTCCTGGGATCCACTTTCGAAGTCAGATACCCGATAAAAGGCATGGCAATGAAAGAGGCCATGCCGCGCGGCACATTGGTGATACCGGCACGGGTGGCCGT
>PKYX01000395.1 GCA_003132825.1 Acidobacteriaceae bacterium | reverse complement strand
AGCAGCCGAACCGGCCAGCGCCGGAAGCTGGGAAGCAGTTACGCGATTTGGCGGGCGTTCCGTCCGCCGAGGCGGGACTGAGGCGGCTCACGGCACAGCTCCCAAGATACCCGCACGACTCGGATGTCGACGGAGCCATATATTTTCCAGGGCACAGAAGTACGGCCCGGAATCTGGATCACTCATGCAATCGATGTTCGATGAGCGGCTGTGGCTGGCCTGGTTGGTCAAAGTCCGCATCATCATTCTCACTTTCCTTTTAGGCATCGAGCTGGCGATTGTCCGGCTGACTCCGTCNNGTATCGGATTCAAGCGCTGCTGCAAGTCCTGACCGACATGGCCATGGTCACGCTGGTGGTCTATGCCACGGGCGGAGTGGACAGCTCCCTGAACTTCCTTTACCCGCTCGTCATCATCGTAGCCTGCATCCTGCTGCCGCGCTCCTGGGCCTATCTGACCGCGGCGCTGGCCTTCATCCTGTATGGCACCATTTTGGAGTTGACCTATTTCGCGGTGGTCCCTTCCTACCAGACGACCCACCCCGGATTGCGTACTCTGCAGGCCATTATTCTGGTGAACCTGTTCGCTTTCCTGGCGGTCGCCTATCTGGCAGCGCTGCTTTCGGCGAAGTTGCGCCAGGTGGATGTTCGGCTAAAACACACTCGGGGCGCGCTGAAAAACCTGCAGGCGCTCCACGAAAACATTATCCAGGCCATCAGCGGCGGCCTAGTCACGACAGGCCTCGAAGGGCACATTACCCTGGTCAATGCCACGGCGCAGACTCTGCTCGAACGCTCGGAACGGGAACTCATGGGCCAGCAGATCCAGCAGTTTTTTCTCGATTCGTTGCCGCAAGGAGGATCGGACCAGGCTCATGGAGAGGTTCGCATGGTGACCCGCAACGACTTCCGCAAGACTTTCCGGGTCGTGGTTTCCGAACTGGCAGTGCCGGAGCGGGGCGCTCTGGGCTACGTTTACACCTTCGAAGACCTTACCCAAATCCGTCGCCTGGAGCGGGAAGTCCGCATCCAGGACCGTCTGGCCGCAGTCGGACGACTGGCCGCTGCCATCGCCCATGAAATCCGGAACCCTCTGACCTCGATCGCGGGATCGGTGAGCATGCTCTCCGGCATTCCCGATCTCAGCGAAGAACACCGCCAGTTGCTCCGCATCGTCACCCGCGAGTCCGAGCGGCTCAACAGCATTATCACCGACTTTCTGGAATATTCTCGGGGCAAGCAATATCGGTTCGCCACCGTCGATTTGCTGCCCTTGATCGAAGACACGCTTACCCTGCTGCAGAACCGCCTGGTCGCCGAGAATACCGGTATCAAGATTGAACGCAACTATCAGGTGGCGCAGGCCTTGACCCTGGCCGATGGCGACAAACTCAAGCAAGTCTTCTGGAATCTGTGCGAGAACGCGGTGCGTGCCATGCGAGGCGGGGGTTTGCTCCGGGTCACGGTGCAGTCGGTCAACAACGATTGGGAGGTCAGCTTCGCCGACAGCGGTCCGGGCATGAGGCCGCAACTGGTCGAAAAGATCTTCGAGCCTTTCCAGTCAGAATTTGAAGGCGGTACCGGTCTCGGACTGGCCATCGTGTATCAGGTGATACAAGCCCACGAAGGCAAGGTCTGGGCGCGTTCGAAACTCGGGCAAGGCAGCGAATTCGTGTTGCGGCTACGCCACCTGGCCACGGCGGAGGCCACAGAGACCGCGCCCGTCGCCGCCGACCACCGACAACCACCCGAAGACGCTACCAGCGCCGCGGCGGCTGGCGGTCGATCAGGGAGGGCGCATGGGTAACATCCTGGTTTGTGATGATGAGCGCTCGATCTGCGAAATGCTGGACATCGCCTTGCGCCGCGACGGCCATAAGGTGGAAACGGTCAACTCCGGAGAAGGCGCCAAGAAAAAACTCGACAGCGCGCTCTACGACGTAATTGTTACCGACATCAAGATGCCGCAGACCGACGGCATCGAAGTTCTGCGCTACGCCCATCAGATGTCGCCCGACTCCGCGGTCATCCTGATCACTGCGGTCGACGACTACGAAGCCGCCGTCGAAGCGGTCAAAGCCGGCGGCGCCACCGACTATATTCGCAAGTCGCCCGGCCTGGTCAATGAGATCAAACTGGCCATCAACCGAGCGCTCGAGAAATTAAACTTGAGCCGGCAGAACTTCGCCTTTAAGCGCGATGCGGCCACGCGCAATTCCCTGGACAACATTGTGGGGGTCAGCACCGCGATGGAGAAGCTGAAACAAACCATCCGCACCGTGGCCTCCACCCAGAGCACCATCCTGATCTACGGCGAAAGCGGCACCGGCAAGGAACTGGTCGCCCGCGCTGTGCATGTGTGCTCGCCGCGCGCCACCGAACCCTTCGTTTCCGTCAACTGTGGAGCTTTTCCCGAAACCTTGCTGGAAAGTGAATTATTCGGCTACGTCAAAGGAGCGTTCACCGGGGCCAATCAGAACAAGCGCGGTCTGTTCGAAGTGGCCCACCAGGGCACCATCTTCCTCGACGAAATCAGCGAGATGAGCTTGACCATGCAGGTCAAGCTGTTGCGGGTTCTGCAGGAGCGCAGCGTTCGTCCGGTCGGCGGCACCCATGAAATTCCGATCGACGTGCGCGTCATCGCCGCTACCAACCGTCATCTCGACCGGCAGGTGTCAGAAAATACCTTCCGCGAGGATCTCTACTACCGTCTCAGCGTGATTCCGGTGTGCGTGCCGCCGTTGCGCGAGCGCCGCGAAGATGTGCCGCTGTTGGTGCATCACTTCCTGAAAAAATATGCTCCCGCGGCGGGCCGAAATATCCAGCGGGTCAATCCGGAGTCGCTCAACGCCTTGTGCGGCTACGAGTGGCCGGGCAACGTCCGCCAGCTGGAGAACACCATTGAGCGCGCGGTTGCCTTGGAAATCGGCGAGGAACTGCGGGTCGAACTTCCCGCCGAGCGCCCCAAGGCCCGAGCCGCCGCCGCCGGGTTCGCCGGCAGCGGCATGTCCATCAACCCGAGATCGGTCCTGCCCGAAGGGGTTGACATGGAAAAGTACGTAGCCGAAATCGAAAAATCCTTGCTGCAGAGTGCTTTGGCGCAATCCAACGGCGTCCAGACCCGTGCCGCCGATGTCCTGCACATTTCCTACCGCTCGTTCCGCCACT
>PKYX01000490.1:236-3282 GCA_003132825.1 Acidobacteriaceae bacterium | reverse complement strand
GACACCGAGTTTGCCAGCGTCGAGCAGCAACGGCATTTGTTTGAGACTGCACCGAGCGACTGGGACCGGCGGGCAATCACCCGTGTCATGATTGAGGAAATGCGTCACGGCTGGCAAATGTGCGCTTTGCTGATCGACCATTTCGGATACTCGGGCAAGGTTGAAGCGCAGAAGATGCTGGAGCGCCGGGCATTTGAAAACCAGCGCCTGCTGGGTGCCTTCAACGTGGACGTTGACAACTGGATGGATTTTTTCACCTACACGGATTTCGTCGACCGTGACGGCAAATTTCAGTTACAGATGCTGAAGTACTCGGCGTTTGCGCCGCTCGGACGGTCCATGTCCTACATGCTGCGCGAAGAGGCATTTCACATGGGAACCGGCAATGACGGCCTGCGGCGGATTGTCGAAGCGGGCGTGATTCCGGCCTGGCTCATGCAGCGATACCTGAACAAGTGGATCTCGAGTTCCTACGATCTGTTTGGGACCGATCATTCCTCGTCGGCGCATTGGGCCTACGTATGGGGCGTGAAGGGACGCTACGATGAACCGAAGAATCAGCAGACGGCTACCCTCGATGACCTGAACGACTACAACCGGTGTCTCTATCGAGACGAAGTCGCCGGATTGATTGAGCGCTTCAATACGGTGCGCAAGCCGGGCGCGCCCAAGCTGTACACGCCCGACATCAAGTTCAACCGCGCCATCGGACGCTGGGCCGGACAGAAATTCCACGCGCAGACCGGCGAGGCGCTCGAGGATCGCGCCTACGAGCAGCATGTCATCGACAATCTACCGTCGGCCGAAGACAGGAAGTTGCTGCTGGATATCATCGCCATGGAAAAGAAGTGGATCGTGCCGAAAGAGGGCGGGCGCGACCCGCTCGAGACCATAGCGGAGCCGCGGAAGTCGGCGATTAATTTATGACGGACGGCTGAGGCTGCCTTGGGCTGGCGGCTTCGAGCAGCTGGCCACTAAGGTGCTGGCCTAGCTCGTCGCCGCTCTGCCCGATCACGGCTGGCTCCGTTGATAGCACATTCTTGCGGGATCCTTGAACGAGAACAATCGGCATGGGCCCTGAACCGATGGACTACGAAATCACTCCCGAGGACGTCAAGGCTAAGCTGGATCGCGGCGAGGCTTTCACGCTTCTTGATGTACGCGAGCCTTGGGAGTTCGAGGTCGCTCGCCTCTCCGAGGCCAAGTTGATGCCGATGGGAGATGTGCCTGGCCGGGCGCACCAGGAGCTTGATCCCGATGAGGACATCGTGGTTATTTGTCATCACGGGGTGCGTTCCCTGAATGTTACAAGCTGGCTCCGGCAGGAGGGGTTCGAGAAGGCGCGCTCGATGCAGGGCGGCATTGACGCATGGTCGCGGCGGGTCGATGGGAAAACGCCGCTGTACTAGAGAAATCATCTGCGTTTAGTTGCGAGCGGTCCGCTCAGCCCACCCGAATTCTTTGCCTTGCCCCGGGACTATCTACCGCGAAGTGAACAAATGTCCTAGTTTGTCCTTCTTGGTTTTGAGGTAGTCTTCGGCGTAAACACTCGCCGGGACCTCACAGGGAACACGCTCGGTGACTTCGATGCCGGCGCGTTCCAGGGCCGCGACCTTGTCGGGGTTGTTAGAGAGCAGGCGGACGCGAGAGATGCCCAAAGCCTTGAGAATCTCTGCCGGCAACGCGAACTCCCGCTGGTCGGCTTTGAAGCCCAGGCGCTCGTTGGCTTCCACGGTGTCGAGACCAGAGTCCTGGAGTTGGTAGGCCTTCAGCTTCGCCATGAGTCCAATGCCCCGGCCTTCCTGCTGTTCATAGACAACAATGCCCGCGCCTTGCTCGGCAATCATGGCCAGAGCCAACTCCAGTTGCTGACGGCAGTCGCAGCGCAGGGACCCGAAAACGTCACCGGTAAGGCACTGTGAGTGGATGCGCAGCAGGGCCGGTGCGGATTGAACATCGCCCATGACCAGAGCGACGGCTTCCTCCCGGCGCTCGGTCTCGCCCTTGCCAAAGGTTCCCTGGAAGCCAAAGATACGGAAATTTCCCCAGCGCGTAGGGAATTCGGCGGAGGCGACTTGTTGGACTGAGTCGGAGTGCACATGGGCATTATAGCGGCTGAAGTTTGCCGCCGCTTCGGTGCCCTGCGCCGGATTTGTCGCCAGCTAGGCTCTGGGCTTGAAATGATAGTAAACATCCTGCTTGGAGGGGATGGCAACGCCGTTGCGGGTGGCGGGACTGAAATGCCAGTTTTCGAGCGCGGCCAGGACCTTGGCATCGACTAGGGGGCCAAGGCTTTGCAGAACCGTCTTCTGCACGATGTTTCCCTTGTCGTCAATCGTAATTTCAACCACGACGCTGCCCTCCCCGTGACCAGCCAAATCGTTCGGGCCGACGACAGGGTCGGTAGCCAAAACTGGCAGGGCAGGGAGAACCTCGTCTCCCAGTGCCGGACCATCGGTCAAGCTCCCATATGGAGCACCGGCCGGAGGCGGGGGGCTCGATGGGTTGGATTCACTCGCTTGAATGGCCGCTTCGAGGAGCGAAGACGAAGCCACCGTTTTAGGCGACTTCAACTTGTGGGACTTGTTCCAAGCCAGCCTGCGCAACGCGGCTGACTGCCGCCGGGCGGGAGTGCTCTTGGCGTCAGTTCGATCCCGAGTCAGAGGGCTAGGCCAGTACAGATGAGTAATCGAGCCGTATTCTCCGGCAGCCACCGAAGAAGGGGCGAGGAATCTAGGGTAAGGACTATGCAGCAGCCAGCCCAGGAGGAGACCATGGAGCGCCAGAGACATGCCTAGGTTCCTAGCCTGATGTCGCGAGATCCCGCCATTCAACGGAGTAAACATGGAGGCAAAAAGCAGCCAATAATTGTCATTAGACGCGAGAAAAGCGGTTTCGTAAACAGAGTTTTCCTCCGGAAGCTTGATAACAGCACCTTCGACAATATCCCAACGCCTGCCCTTGGTCTTGGGGCGAGAGCGCTGCTAGAATTGCGGTACACCCTTGATATTCCCAAGATGGGGCTATAGCTCAGTTGGGAGAGCGC
>PKYX01000490.1:0-173 GCA_003132825.1 Acidobacteriaceae bacterium | reverse complement strand
CGCCACACTCCGCAGTGCGATCACAAGGGTGACCTGAAGTATCGGCGCTGCCGCTGTCCCAAATGGATTGACGGATACACAGACGGCAAGCGAGTGCGGCAGTCAGCACAAACCCGTAGCTGGGAACAGGCAGAACGTAAGGCTCGCCTGATCGAAGATGCGGCAGATCCCTC
>PKYX01000054.1 GCA_003132825.1 Acidobacteriaceae bacterium | reverse complement strand
TTCTTCATCGTCTACCAGTGGACCCGCAACCATGTCGCGGAAACTAATTCCGGGCTGGTGCCGACCGAGGCGGAGCGGACGGGTGATCTCTCCGGCATACTCAACCCACTCGGCCAGCCCATCACCATTTACAATCCCGCCACCGAGATGCCGTATCCGGGTAATGTGGTCCCCATCAGCCCGCAGGCTCAGGCGTTGTTGCAGCTCTACCCCCTGCCCAACCTCTCTGGCACCTCGCTTTACAACTACCAGGTGCCCGTGCTCAACAGCACCCATCAGGACGCCCTGCAGTCGCGCCTGCAAAAGACATTGGGCCGCAGAGACCAGCTCTATGGAGGCTTCAACTTTCAGAGCACAAGGGCCAGCGCCGAAAATCTCTTCGGCTTTGTCGATACCAGCGATACCCTGGGCATCAACACCAACATCAACTGGTCGCACCGTTTCAGCCAGCACCTTTTCTTCTATGGCGGCTATCGCTTCAGCCGCTTACGAACGCACATCGTGCCCTATTTTGAAAACCGGCAAAACATCTCCGGCGAGGCCGGCATCACCGGCAACGACCAGGACCCAACCAACTGGGGGCCGCCCGCTCTCACTTTCTCCAGCGCCATCTACCCCCTCATGGACCAGCAGAGCTCGTTCAATCGTAACCGTACCGATGCCTTTCCCGAGTCGATCGCTATCTATCGCGGCCGCCACAACATCACCATCGGCGGCGATCTGCGCAAGCAGCAATACAACGATTTCTTCCAGCAGGAGCCGCGCGGCACCTTCACCTTTACCGGCGCTGTCACCCAGGGCACATCCAACGGCTCCACGAACAGCGGCTCTGACCTGGCCGACTTCCTCATCGGTGTGCCTGATACCAGCTCCATCGCCTTCGGCAACGCGGACAAGTATCTTCGCCAAACCGTCTACGACGCCTACGCCACCGACGACTGGCGCATCCTCACCAACCTCACCATCAACGCCGGCCTGCGCTGGGACTACGGCGCGCCGATGACCGAGACTCAGGGGCGCCTGGTCAATCTTGACGTTGCTCCCGGCTTCACCGCAGTCGCTCCCGTCCTGGGCAGCGATCCGATCGGCCCAATCACCGGCGATCACTATCCCAGCTCGCTCATCCGCCCGGACAAGCTCGGTTTTGAGCCGCGGGTCGGTATCTCCTGGCGGCCCATCCCTGCTTCGACCATCGTGGTGCGCGGCGGATATGGCATCTATGACGACACCTCCGTCTACCAGACGCCGGTGCTGCTACTCGCCCAGCAGGCGCCGCTCTCCAAAAGCCTGAGCGTGCAGAACAGCGCCGCCTGCCCGCTGACGCTGGCAAATGGCTTCCAGCCCTGCTCCTCCATTACGGAAAATACCTTCGCCGTCGACCCCAACTTCCGCGTCGGCTATGCGCAAATCTGGCAGCTGGCTATCCAACGCGATCTGCCAGGGGCGCTCCAGCTCACCGCAACCTATCTCGGCGTCAAAGGCACACGAGGAGTGCAGCAGTTCCTGCCCAACACCTACCCTATTGGAGCAGTCAGCCCCTGCCCAGACTGTCCGTCGGGCTTTGTCTACCAGGCTTCTGGCGGTGACTCCACACGAGAATCGGGCCAACTGCAACTGCGGCGCAGGCTGCGCAGCGGCTTCACCGCGTCGCTGCTCTACACTTATTCCAAGTCGATTGACGATGACGCCGCCCTTGGCGGCCAGGGTCACGTCCTCGCCAGCAACCAGACTGCGGCGCCCTCCGGAGGGCAAGGTCAGAGTGGGGGTCAAGGTGGAGGTCAGGGCTCATCGGGAACAACGGCCACCACCACGCAAAGCGCATCGACCACACCGGCCATCGCCCAGAACTGGCTCAACCTCCATGCCGAGCGTTCCCTTTCCTCCTTCGATCAACGTAATCTCCTCAACCTGCAGGCCCAATACACCAGCGGCGAAGGTCTGGGCGGCGGAACCCTCATGAGCGGATGGCCCGGCAGGCTGCTCAAGGAGTGGACTGTAGTGAGCACGGCCGTCGTCGGCACCGGCCTGCCGGAAACGCCCGTTTACTTGGCGGCCGTCCCCGGAACCGGCTACACCGGCACCATTCGCCCCGACCCTACCGGCGCTCCCATTACCATGTCCCGCGCAGGTCAGCACCTCAACTCCGCTGCTTACAGCGCGCCTCTGCCGGGCGAGTGGGGAACCGCGGGCAGGAACTCGATTACCGGTCCTGGCCAGTTCAGCCTCGACACCTCGCTCGCGCGGACTTTCCGGCCCAGCGGGCGCTTTTACCTCGACTTGAAGGTGGCGGCAACCAACATGCTCAACCACCCCGTGTTTACCGGCTGGAACACCACCGTGAACAGCACGCAATTCGGCCTTCCGCTAGCCGCTGGCCCAATGCGCAGCCTTGAAACTTCGCTACGCCTGAGGTTCTGACATGAAAATGTCTGTCAGAATCCTTCTTCTCTCACTCGCAGTCGCCACCCAGGCGGCCGCGCAGCAGGTCGGTCAAAACAAGCCGGCGGGCGCATCCGAGACCTACACTTTCTCGGTCAAGGCGCAACTGGTGGTCGAAACCGTCGAAGTCAAGGATAAGCAGGGCAAATTCATCCCCGGACTCACCGCCCGGGACTTCGCGGTCACCGAGGACGGCGCCCCGCAGAAAATCACTTTCTGCGAGCATCAGGACTTCCGGACGGATGTGTCGCCGTTGCCGGTGGTCGAGCCGGGCAGGGAAGAGCTCAAACTCTACAAGCGACTCACCCGTACGCAGATCTCGCCCGAAGCCCCGGACAGCGAACGCTACAAGAATCGCCGCCTGCTGGCGCTCTATTTCGACATGTCCGCCATGCGCCCGGCCGATCAGCTGCGCGCCCTCGCGGCCGCCGAACAATTCCTGCGCACTCAAATGACCACCGCCGACTTGGTCTCCATTCTCCGCTACCAGGGCGGTTCGGTCGACATCCTCCAGGACTTCACCGCCGATCGCAATAAGCTACTCAGCATTCTTGAGACCCTGATCGTAGGGGAGGGTCAGGGATCGGCTGAGACCATCGACGACGCCAGCAGCGCCGACACGGGCGCCGCATTCGGCCAGGACGACAGCGAGTTCAACGTCTTTAACACCGATCGCCAGCTCTCCGCACTTGAGACTGCGGCCAAAATGCTCGGACAGCTGAACGAGAAGAAATCCCTCATCTACTTCGCCAGCGGCCTGCGCCTCCAAGGCATCGACAACCAGGCCCAGCTGCGTGCCACCGTCGACGCCGCGATCAAAGCCGGGGTCTCTTTTTGGCCGGTCGACGCCCGGGGCCTGGTGGCCGAGGCTCCGCTCGGGGACGCGACCCAAGGCTCGCCCGGCAACTCCGGCATGTACACCGGCGCCGCGTCGCTCGCCACGAGCAACAACTTTCAGCAGTCGCAGGACACTCTCTACGCCCTGGCCGGCGACACCGGAGGCAAAGCGCTTTTCGACAACAATGACTTGACGCGCGGCATCGTGGACGCCCAGCAGTCCATCTCGGACTACTACAGCATTGGCTATTACACGAGCAACACGGCCCAGAACGGCAGGCTCCGTCGGGTCAAAATCTCCCTTATTGCGGATTCGAGCGCGCACCTCGCCTACCGCCAGGGCTACTACGCTGACAAGCAGTTCAGCCGCTTCACCGCCGTCGACAAAGAGCGGCAGCTCGAAGACGCGCTGATGCTCGAGGACCCGATCACCGATCTTTCGATCGCCATGGAGATCGATCACTTTCAGCTCAACCGAGCCGAGTACTTCGTCCCCATCGTGGTCAAGATCCCGGGACGTGAGCTCGCCCTCGCCAAGCGTGGCGGCGCCGAGCACACCCTCA
>PKYX01000362.1 GCA_003132825.1 Acidobacteriaceae bacterium | reverse complement strand
ATGTTGGCCGGCTTCAAATCGCGGTGAATGATTGCAGCCCGGTGCGCGGCTTCGAGCGACTCGCAAACCTCGATCCCGATCGCGAGCGATTGCTTCAGCGGTAGAGGACCTTTCTTCAACCGCTCGGCGAGCGACTCTCCCTCCAGATACTCCATCACCAGAAAGTCAACCCCGTCCTGATGCCCAACATCATGCAGGGTGCAAATGCGCGGATGATTCAATGACGAAATCGCCCGCGCCTCACGTTCGAAGCGCTGCTTCAGATCAGGATTGGAAGAAAGATGCTTCGGTAGGACCTTGATCGCAACGGTGCGATCGAGGCGCGTGTCGCGCGCCTGATATACCTCGCCCATGCCGCCAGCGCCGAGCGGTGTTTGAATCTCGTATGGGCCAAGTTTTTCGCCAGAGGTGAGAGCCATCCGTAAGCCGAAATTATAGCCTAGCTTGCAGGTCGCGGCTGGACCCGGTTGATTCTAGATAGTTAGCAACCCTTACCCGCCGGATTATGGAAGGGGAACCGTTATTCATTCCACTGAGCAACTCCGGTGGTCTGCGCGGAATTGCTCTGCACCGCGCGACCGGCAGGGATAGTGCAGAAACTCAATCGGGCAGAGTCCGTTGACTTGGTCCAGCGTCCCGCCTAACATGTTTGGTCCCCATGATTGGTCAAATCGTCTCGCACTACCGGATCCTCGAGAAGTTGGGTGGCGGCGGGATGGGTGTCGTGTACAAGGCTGAGGACATGGAACTTGGGCGCTTCGTTGCCCTCAAATTTCTTCCTCATGAAGTAACTCCCGACCCCCACGCACTGGAGCGGTTCCGGCGCGAAGCCCGTGCCGCTTCTGCCCTGAATCATCCCAGTATTTGCACGATTTACGAGATCGGAAAGCATGAAGACCAATCCTTCATCGCCATGGAGTATCTCGACGGGACCACACTGAAGCATCTCATCGAGGGCCGGCCCCTCGAAATCGAGCGCTGGCTCGCGGTGGCCATCGAAGTCACCGACGCGCTCGATGCGGCGCACGCCAAAGGGATCATCCATCGGGACATCAAGCCGGCGAACATCTTCATCTCCAAGCGTGGGCACGCCAAGATACTGGACTTTGGATTGGCCAAAATCACCGACGACGCAAGCAAGTCGGTCAGCGGCGATTCCCAAACGATGGCCGATGTAGCCGCCTTCAATCTGACCAGTCCGGGAACTGCGCTCGGAACCGTAGCCTATATGTCGCCGGAACAGGTGCGGGGCAAAGAACTAGACGCTCGCACAGACCTGTTTTCCTTCGGAGTAGTGCTCTACGAAATGGCAACGGGCAAACTGCCATTTCGCGGAGAGACCCAGGGTGTCATTACGGAAGCAATTCTCAACCGTGCTCCCACCTCTCCCATCCGCCTGAATCCCGATCTGCCGGCGGAACCGGAGCGCCTCATCAGCAAGGCCCTGGAAAAGGATGTTGAGTTGCGCTATCAAAGTGCCGCCGAGATCCGCGGCGATCTGAAGCGTCTCAAACGTGAATTGGATTCCTCCCGCATTTCCACAAGCGCGCCGGAACCCGAAACTGGCACGAAACAGACTGCATCCCTTCTCCCTCACCCCGCGCTTCCCGCTGCCGAAGACATGGTTCCTCGGAGTCGTTACCGCCGAGCGCTCGCGCTGGCCGGAGTCGCGCTGCTGGGAGCAATGGGGATGGCTTTCTTCCTCGTCCAGTACAGACGGCCAACCGCGGTCCCTGCGTATCATCTCCTGACCTATCGCCGGGGCACGATCCGCATGGCCAGATTCGCGCCTGACGGGCAAACCGTGGTCTACAGTGCCGCGTGGGAGGGGAGGCCCGTGGAAGTCTTTACCACTCGCGTGGGCACTCCTGAGGCCCGCCCCGTCGGAGTAGTCGGGGCTGAGATCCTCGGTATTTCTTCTACTGGGGAAACGGCTCTGTTGCTCGGCAGCCGCCAGACCAAGTCGCAGGTCTTCAGCGGAACTCTCGCGCGCATGCCCCTGGTCGGCGGTGCTCCGCGTGAAGTGCTGGAGAACGTCCAGTGGGCCGATTGGTCTCCGGACGGCACCCAACTTGCCGTCGTGCGCGATGTGGCGGGACGGAACCGTCTGGAGTATCCGGTCGGCAAAGTGCTGTACGAGACCGGAGGCTGGATCAGCCATCCCCGTATCTCCCGCAATGGCGACATGATCGCCTTTTTGGACCATGCGATCCAGGGTGATTCGATTGCCGGCGTATCGGTAGTGGACCTCAACGGCAAGAAAAGGAGTCTGACTGACCCTTACGAAGGAGGCGCGATTGGCCTCGCCTGGTCGCCGGCCGGGGACGAGGTCTGGTTTACCGCTACCCAACTGGGAATCGATCGTGCCCTCTACGCGGTCAGTTTGTCGGGGAAAAAGCGGCTGGTGGCGCGGGTGCCCGCCGACCTGACCCTACAGGATGTGCTGTCCGATGGCCGAGTCCTTCTCGCCCGGGACAACTGGAGGCGCGGGCTCATTGTCCGTGCCGCCGACGATGCGTCGGAACGTGACTTCACGTGGCTGGACTGGACCTTCCCGGTGACTCTCTCTCCAGACGGCAAGATGCTTCTTTTTCGCGAGGAAGGGGAGGCGGGCGGACCCAGCTACGCCGTTTACCTTCGCAAGATCGATGGTTCGCCAGCCGTTCGACTCGGAGACGGACAATCTCTCGCGTTGTCTCCGGATGGGAAATGGGCTCTCTCCAGCCGCGGCGACAATCAAACCGACCTTTTTCTT
>PKYX01000439.1 GCA_003132825.1 Acidobacteriaceae bacterium | reverse complement strand
AGATCCCGCGCCAGCAGGGTGTAATCGTGTTGGATCGCATTCTGGCCGGGGAAGTGCCTGGTCGGATCCATTTGATCCCGGGCGAGCGTGAGCAGGTCCTCCTCGTCCACGTTGTCGAGCCAATTGGGCGCCGCTCCTTTGCCTTCCCANNAGCGTGGCGGCGCTAAAGTCCATGCTGGCGCAGGCCTCTTTCAACACGGCGGCGTTCCAGTTTTTTCCAACCTGGTTCGAGTCGGCGCTGTAGGGCGGCAGCATCACAAAGGCGCCCACCAGGATGGTGGGGTCGACGGCCTTCATCGCCTTCGCGTACTCCACCACCGCCGCCCCATAGGCCGCCGGTCCCACGCGAGCGTTTCCTTGATGACGGCCCCAATCCTTCGACGTGGTCACCGTTCCCGCGTGCAGGTCGGGCTCCGGTGGGGGGCTTTGGCCGTAGCGGCCGGTATTGTCCGCGTCCGATCCCACGGTGCGCGCCTGGCCGTAGAAGCCGTCGTTCCCCGGCTCGTTGCCCACGGTCCACAGCGGAATGCCTAAGGATGACGGATGCCCAATCCGCAGCAGGTTGTACCCGTCGTCGGTGGCCAGCGGAGGGCTCGCGCGCAAGCTGGCCCAAAAGCCCACTGTTTTCCAGTCGTTGCCCTTCGAGTCTTTGCCAATCGCCTGGGTGCTCGACGGACTCCCGTTAGCGTAGGCCACCCAGGCCGCCGCCTCTGCCGGTTCGCCGCCGCCGCTACCGTCCAGGTTGCTGCCATAGTTGACCGATACGACCGCCGATCCCAGGGTATCGATCACAGGCGCGACCGCGGGAAACTGCTTCTCGCGCGGAAACGCCGGCGCCCTGTCGTTGGAGTAGGGATTGGTGATCACGCCCGTGGACCAGTGGTATAGCGCGTCGATGCCGCCATTTCCTGGAAAGCGCAGATTGGTGATTCCGGCATCCTGGAGCAACTGAACCGTCGCCGGATCGAAGGCGTTGGCATCCCAACGGTCGGCGGCTGCGCCGATCGAGGTCGTATAGAGCACGGCTTTCGCCTGGGTCGGATCAACCGCCACCTTGGTCTTCAATTGAGCTTGAATCGGCCCTGGCGCCAGCAGAATCACCCCCAGTAGCAGGGCAGCAAGCCGACCGCAATGCGGAACCCACCAGTTCCGCACCGACCTGGGAAGAAAGGAAACGTTATCGACGTATGGAATGTTTATGCGAAAGGCCGTCATCGGCAATCCAGTCGGAGCAAGTTTTCCAAAACATGGGATTGTACCGCGCAGAGCCGATCGAGCGCGTGGGGAACCTTCGTGGATAGCCAATCGGGTACGCCAAAGCGGCACTTCGCCAGCTATCGCACGCCCGGCGGCCGGATAGCCAACAACCGGGGAGATGCCCGGAGTTGTTCTTATCTATTGGCCAGNNTGTCGTATTTGCTCTTCGGCAGGGCGCCACGTGTCACAAGTTCGTGAGCATCGTCATAAGGACGTCCCGCTACGACTTTGTCCGCCTCTGCCGCAGTGACCCCGGGGAGACTCACCAGATCCTCCCTACTTGCCGTGTTGATGTTCAGCGGCTTGTCGCGGCTCCACCCCTCGCGCACTCCTTCGGCTACCGCTTTCGCGTCACTTTTGAGCTCCGCCGTAGCTTGAGCAGTCTTCTCTTTCACTTCCTCTGGATTCTGATGCGAAGCGCATCCCGTCAACCCAGCCACCAAAGCCATCGCGAGGATGGGCACACATCGATACGAATGGCGAGTCATATCAGTTTTGACCTCGCGATTTGGATGACGATCAGCTGGAGCCGGTTGCCCGGATTTCAACGGAACGCCGGCCATTACGGCCTAAGAAAATCAACTATCGACGCGCTCGAGCTCGTAGGGGATCGCGGGAGGTTTTCATTTACAATTTGCAATAACGCCGACTGCGACTAAGTTCCAAATCTTCGATCGGCCGCTTACTGTGATGCGCTCGCAGGACGCGGCGCCCGGTCGGTCGACCCCACGATAGCTCTGCGATGCGAGTCCCTCGAGAGAGCAGCAGGGTGGTGGGGACACTCGCATGGATCCAGAGCTTTGCGATCCGACGAAGGAGCGGACCGTCATGATTCAAGCAACCTACAAGGGTATTGAAATTGAGATGGAACTACATCAATTTGCACACGGCTGGAAGTGCGATTACACGCTGATAAAGCACCCTCAGCATACGCAAACGATTCATCATGGGGATGAAGAGTTTCTAACGATGGATCTGGCTGTGGAGTCGGCCTTGAAGGAAGCTCGCGAGGCGATCGATCGGGTCTAGTCACTCTCGTCTCCTGTCGAGCGGTTCCGCAGGGTGTTCCTTTCTACTCCATCGACCGGTTGGTTATGGAGCGGGTGCGCATTCCCGCCCTGGTTTCTTTTACCCATTCATGCGGTGATAGATTGTGAGCATGATTTCCTACCAGTCTCGCGTGAAAGGCCCCGGCAGAGTATGGGTTGCTGGCGCTCTCTATGTTCTTGCGGCTGGGATTTTTTTCTATGGTCCCAAAGACATGCCGGCGCAGGCACAAAAGATCGTGTGGAGCGATCAGGAGCAGCCAATCCTGGATCAGATACGCACCCTGCGCTCCCTGCCCGAGGACCAGAGGGCGCACACCACCAAACAACTTGCCCTCCAGATTCGACCACTGCCTGCCTCGCCGAATAAGGTGCGCCTGGCGAACGGACTTGCCAATCTGTCGACCGAAGGAGACCTGGGCCAAGATACGCTGCAGGAGGTGGCGACTACTCTGGCCGATACGCTCCGCGAACAGCCGCCGCCAGCTAGTCCGAAGGGACCGGCCATGCCATACGTCGAACTGGCGTTACTGGCGCGCTACGAACATGTACAGGTGACTTTGGACGATCCGCAATTTGCCGCCGCCACCTCTAAAGTCGAAGCCGATGATCTGCGCCACCAACGGGCTGACTTTATCCTGTCAGATTTGCATGGAAAAACCTGGACTCTGAAGGATCTGCGCGGGCAGGTAGTGCTCGTAAACTTCTGGGCTACCTGGTGTCCTCCATGCCGCAGGGAAATGCCTGACCTGGAGGCGCTCTACCAGCATTTCAAGAAGCAAGGCTTGGTTGTGCTGGCGATTTCAGACGAAGATGAGCGCAAAGTGAAGCCGTTCATCGATGAGAATGGGTTCACCTATCCCATCCTGCTCGATCCCGGGCGGAAAGTGCATCAGCAATACGACATCGAAGGCATACCAAAGAGTTTTGTCTATGATCGCGACGGGAAACTGGTAGCGCAAGCGATTGACATGAGAGCCAAGAGACAATTTGTGGAAATGCTGGCGCAAGCCGGACTGCAGTAGAAAGTTGGCTCATCGCGGACACGGCAATCGAATCAGCGCGCCATTCTACCCGCAACGCCGACGACAGATGTAGGAGCGCGGCCGGCGGCTTGACCTTGACACGAGAGGACAGACTGGCGTAAATCTTTGGCTGAAATAGAGTTGAATTCGGAAACCACAGTTTCAGTTTGCGCTCAATCCCGTGTTGCAAAATCTCGGAGGATCTATGGCAGATGGTCAGACGGCAAATGCGGCTCCCCTCGGTCTGGCCGGCTTCGGCCTTACGACGGTCGTATTGAGCTGCATGAATGCTGGATTGTTCCCGGCGGAAGCTGCCAGTGTCGTCGTTCCTCTGGCCTTCTCCTATGGAGGTCTGGCTCAGATGATCGCCGGGGTGCTGGAATACCGTAACGGAAATACCTTCGCAACGGTTGCCTTCATCTCCTACGGCACGTTCTGGTGGTGGTATGCACTGCTGCTCTGGACGGTGGGTGCCGGCTGGATAAAGCCGCCTCATCCGTCGGGCGTCGGGATCACGCTTCTTCTATGGGGTATTTTTACGTTCTATATGTGGATCGCCACGTTTCGTCTGAACCGTGTGCTGTGGCTCATTTTCCTTACGCTGTGGATCGCGTTCTTCCTGCTGGCGGGCGGCGACCTCGGAATGGGCCCGACCTGGCACAGGCTGGGTGGGTGGGATGGGCTGCTCTGCGGTGGTCTGGCGTTGTATCTGTCCTTTGCTGAGGTAACGAATATCACCTGGGGGCGCGCGGCGATCCCCATCGGCGGCCCGGTCCTGAGCAAATAGCTGGTTCACCGAGTGGCAATCGACTCTGCCCCCGAGGTCAGGCAAGCGGGGTTAGGTTCAGCTAGCAACAAACATTCGCCCATCCGCTGTCCCCGTCGCATCAGCCAACTCCGTCCGTAGTTGCCGAAAAAGCCGCTCCGCGAAGCGCGCACAACGATCCTACGGAGCACCCACCCGCCTGCTGCGGACCTGGCTTGCGATGGGCGGGGGCAGTGGTTGGTCGCAGCGAGGGGTCACGGTCGGGCGATATAATTCCCGTCCATAGAGATGGCCGACCCCACGATCACCGCTCCCCCCGTGAAGGGGACGCTCGGCTTCATTCGCCACGGGTGGCGCACGGGGCGCACTTCCCTCCTTGGGATGGTGGTCATCGCCTTCGTGTTCCGCCTGGGGTTGATTGTTATTGGCCACACCTATAAGTTCCGCACCGACGACAACCATTTCAGTTTCGGCTGGGAGATGGGAAGCATTGGACGGTCGTTGGCTTTAGGCCAGGGATTCAGCAATCCCTTCGGCGTTTCGACCGGTGCGACGGCGTGGGAGCCGCCACTCTATCCCTTCCTCATTGCCGCGGTCTTCAAACTGTTCGGGGTTTACACCCACGGTTCCGCGGTCGTGTTGCTGGCGATCAACAGCATTTTCTCCGCGCTCACCTGCATCCCAATTTTCTGGATCGCCAAACGATCGTTCGGCGAAAACGTTGCGGTGTGGAGCGCGTGGCTTTGGGCGCTGGCGCCGTTCGTCATGTACTGGTGTACGCGCTGGGTTTGGGAGACCAGTCTGGCTGCACTTTTGCTCACGCTGATTTTTTGGCTGGCGCTGGTCATCGAAGACCGGGACGGTTGGAAGCCATGGCTGGCGTTCGGCCTGCTCTGGGGTGCGGCCGCGCTTACGAACACGTCTCTGCTGGCGTTTCTGCCCGCTTCGGGCCTGTGGGCCTGGATTCGCCGCTCGAAACACGGCCGGCGGTCGTTCGCCGGCGTGGTTCTGGCATCGGCGGTATTTGTGGCCTGCATCGCTCCCTGGATGGCGCGCGACTACCAGAGGTTCGGGCGGTTCATCTTGATCCGCTCTAATTTTGGGGCGGAGCTGCGAATCGGCAACGGTCCAAACGCAGATGGAACCTGGCAGCAGTATCTCCATCCCACGCAGGACGTATACGAGATGCGGCGTTATCGGCAGATGGGCGAGATGGCTTACGTAGCCGCGCGCAAGCAGGAAGCGACGGCGTTCATTCGCAACCATTATCCGCAATTTATCGGAGTGAGCGCGAAGCGCTTTATCTACTACTGGGCTGGGGTGCCGCGCCTGGCAGAGAAACCCGCACTGGCTCCCCTCAAGAACTCTGTCTTCCTGGCTTCCTCGGTGCTTGCACTGTGGGGCCTGGGACGCGCTCTGCGCAAGCGCCAACCCGGCGCCTGGCTGTTCTTTTGGCTCATCCTTTGTTATCCGGCAATGTATTACTTTGTCTTCCCCCACCCCCGCTACCGGCATCCGATCGAGCCGGAACTGGGTATGCTGATCGTCTACATTATTTCCGAGGCGGAGAGAAAGGGCACCAGAAGCACCTAGACAGCACCGGCCGGGCGATGCCCTATTGTTCCGATTCGATTTTCACCACATGAATGGTTTTCTTGTCCGGCTGCAGGCTGCCCATAACCTTGACTTTCTGGCCGGCAAAAGCCTGGGCCAGACTCTGGTTGTCGAGGCGGTAGACAACATCCTGATGGGCCAGAACGAAATCGCCTCCGTGGTATTTGACGCAATAGAGGGTGCAATCGGTGGCATTGCCGCCCATGGACTTGGACTTCAGCATCTCCTGGTGCGACCGGGTCAAAGAATGGACGTTGAGCGCGCACTGACTGTCGGAGATCTCCCCGTGGAAGACACGCTCTTCTGCCCTGGCGGAACGCAGCGCGACGGACAACACCAGCANNACTATGAATTTCATGGTCATGCCTTCGTGCTCTTCACTGCATATCACGGTGCACACGACCACGTATTCGCCCGCTTCCGAGGGCGCGGTCAAATGGAACTCTTGGGTACCGGGCTTGAGCAACAGATCCCAGCCGGGCACCTTGGACCGATCTTTGGCGCGCAATAGCGAGAATCCATGAACCGATCCGTCTCGATTCCAGGTCTTCGCTTTGCGCGCATTGATCCGGAGCAGAAGCTGCTGCCCGGCCTTCACCGTTATTTCCGGCGTGCGTTCGCCCGCGATTTTGTAGCGGCTGTCTTTATCCGCCAGCACCTCGATGAGATGCTCCTGGGCGCGAACGAGCGGCGCCAGGAGTACACAGGTGGCCAAAGCGATTCGACACGTCTGCCGGAAAATCTTGTCAATCACGAGTCTCCTGACCGCTGCTATTGGGTCATGTAGTAGAGGACGAGCCGCATATCCTCGTCCGTGATAGTGGCGCGCACCCGCATGTGGCGCATGATAGTCGCCATCATACGGGGCGGAAACTTGTGCGGCGCAGCGTGACAACGACCGCAGTTGGCGCGGAAACGACGCTCGCCTTCGAGCCGCATGGCGTCGGCATCTTCGCTGCTGCGGAGGACCGGCGCGCTCGGGCTGACGCTTTTCGGTGGGGACGACGCCAATCCGACCACTGAAGCCAGCGCCACTACGCCGAGCAGGATGGTGATCCTCAGCCTCATGGCGCACTCACACGCCCGAGCGGGATGGCGAAACGATAGGCGATCCCTGTCGTCCAAAGATTGGCGTTGCCGTCCGGGCTGAATTGGCGCCCATAGCTGGCCACGACCTTCAGTCCGTCTTGCAGATAATAATTCAGTCCGAATTCTCCTTCGCGGGTATTGGCGCCGGGCAGCCCGATCGCTTGGGCTTCGTCCGCGCCAATTTGACCGCTGAAGAATTGCTCCGTTCTTCCCGCAACCTCGAGGCGGCGCATCGTGTTCTGCCAGAACGGCACCTGGTTCAACCGGTAGGCGGCATCGACCCAGTAGCCGCTCCCCTGATTCGAACGGGCGTACTCGCCGTGCAGGTTGAGAGGAAGCTTCCTCAGCTGCCAGGCAAAATGAAATCCAAAAGCCTCGGAACGCTCATCCTGCAGCAGCTTTTGCCAGGAGCCTCCTACCTCAAGGCCCGGGCCGGGCAGGAAAACACCCAAGCGTCCACCGAGGTTGCGATCCGATTCCAGGTTGTTATGCCCCGTGCTGACCGCCGAGACATAGACCGCATAGTTTAGGTTTACTTTGGCGCTGACCGGAAATCCGCCGCGCAGCATCATGCCGTCGCTCGATCCCGTCGAGATGGGCAAGATTAAAGGGTCCTGCTGCAAGCTGCGGATCCAGATGGGATACAGGCGCTCGTTGAAGATGCCAAAGGGGGTCAGAAACCGGCCCACGGTAATCGTAAGGTAAGGATTGGCGATGTAGTCCACCTGCAGATAGTCGAGATTCTTGCTCACCGGGCCGCCGTAAGGGCCCCCACCGGGAGGGCGCGCGAACGCTCCCTCAAACTCTGCCCTGGATTCCACCAGCCAACGATCCCCCAAAGGAAGGAGGAGAACCGGGTTGACTTGGGCATCCAGCTGAGTTTGTCCCGCCGTTACGAACGTGAAGTAGCCAGCGCCGCCGGTGAGAATGGGGACGGGACGGTCGCTGTCGGTCTGCGCCAGCAAATTCGGGATGGTCCAGAAGGAAACCAGCAGGCAGGCAAATCCAAGCAAGCTGAGGGTTCGCCTGTGCATCCACTTCTTCAAGGACAGCTTCCTTTTCTCGCTGCTTGGTTTGAAGCTCATTGTCGCGGATTGGCGTCGGACCGGTAAGATAACCAAGGTAATTTGCACGCCTCGCCGGTCGCACGGAGCGCTGGGGGGATGGCTGGCCGCTCACGATTTGGGACTTGACGCGTCTAAGTCGTGTCCAGGGGAGGAGAGCGTATGAAAAACCGGCGTCAACTTGCCACTTGGTTGGGCGTTATTCTGGGAACTGTCTGCGCCCTGCTGCTTGCCACGGCCGAAGGCGGTGCTCTCGAGGCTCACGGGAAACTCACCGAGGAGTTTCACCAGACCTACCCACTTTCTCCGGGCGGGAACGTCGAACTCGAAAATATCAACGGAGCGGTGCACATTACCGCGTGGGACCGGAACGAAGTCAAGGTGGACGCGGTCAAGTACGCGAACAGCCAGGAACGTCTGGACGACGCCAAAATCCGAATCGATGCCGATAAGGACACCGTCTCGATCCGCACCGAGTATCGCCAGCCCGATCTTACCTTCGACTCCTCCGGCCAGAACAATCCGGCCAGCGTGGAATACACGCTCACAGTGCCTCGCAGCGCCCGTCTGGATAAAATCAGCCTGATCAACGGCGCGCTCGACCTCGAGGGGATAAGCGGCGAAGTCGATGCCTCCTGTATCAACGGACGGCTCGCCGCCAACGGCCTGGGAGGCCGAGCCCAATTGTCTACCATCAACGGCCCTTTGGAGGTGCGCCTCGACCCGCTCGCCGAACACCCGGTCGACCTCTCGTCAATCAATGGCAGTGTGAGTTTGACCCTGCCTTCCGACCTCAAGGCGGAACTGGAAGCCTCCACCGTGCATGGTCCGATTAGCAATGATTTCGGCCTACAAGTACATAACCATCAGTGGGTAGGCCATAACTTGCACGGGGAGCTGGGAGGCGGGGGAACGCGAATCAAGCTGTCGAACGTAAACGGCACGATTGCAATCCGGCACGCCAGCGACGGGCACACCCTCAGTTCACCGAAAGAGTTGGACCCCAACCGGGACGGAGATGACGGCGAACTATAGCTGGTCCGCCGTCTCATGAGGGTACGGACTGGGAGACGGTTCCTTTTTTCTCCGAGACCATCTGCAGCGCCGATTCGAGCACATCCATGCCTTCGTCGGTCTGTTCTGGGGTAATGACGAGAGGGACCAGCAGCCGAATCACGTTGGAGTACGATCCAGCGGTCAGCACTATCAAACCGTGCTCATAGCAATATTGCACGATCTGCTTGGCTTCGTCGGCGGCTGGCTCGCGCAGGCCGGGAGATTTCACCAGTTCGATCGCCTGCATGCCGCCCAAACCGCGAATGTCGCCCACGATCGGCCAGCGCTGCTGCCACTCACGAGCACGCTGCTGAAAGCGGAGACCCAAAAGATTGGCGCGGGCCAAGAGGTCTTCGCGTTCGAAAATATCGAGCACAGCCAGCGCCGCGGCGCAAGAAAGCGGATTGCCGGCGAATGTGCCGCCGAGCCCGCCTGGCCCGGGGGCATCCATGATTTCGGCGCGTCCGGTAACTGCCGCCAGAGGCAATCCCCCGCCGAGCGATTTAGCGGTCACCAGGAGATCAGGCTCGATGCCGTAGTGCTCGCTGGCGAACAACCTACCGGTGCGGCCGAACCCGCTTTGCACTTCATCCGCGATAAACAACACGCCATGTCTGTGGCAAATATCAATCAACCGTCGAAAAAAATCTTTCGGCGGGACCACGAAGCCGCCCTCGCCCAGCACGGGTTCGGCAATCACCGCGGCGACATCTTCAGACGCCACCACGCGCTTGAAGGTATCTTCCAAATGCTGGGCGCAGAACAAATCACAGGATGGATACTGCAACCCATAAGAACAGCGATAGCAATAGGCGTACGGAATCCGATGCACCTCACCGGGAAGCGGTGCGAAGCCGGATTTGTAGGGATGAGTCTTGCTGGTGAGCGCCAGAGCCATCATGGTGCGGCCATGGAATGCGTCTTCGAACGCAATCAGGCCCGACCGCCCGGTGTGGGCGCGCGCAATCTTGACTGCGTTCTCCACCGCTTCTGCGCCGCTATTGAGCAGCAGGGTTTTCTTAGGAAACTTGCCCGGCGTGACCAGGTTCATGCGCTCGGCGAGGCGAATGTAGCCTTCGTAGGGCGTCACCTGCACGCAGGTGTGCAGGAAGCGCCCGAGTTGCTGGCGAATGGCGGAGACGACCGGCTCCCGGCGATGTCCTGCATTGAGACAGCCGATGCCGCCGGCGAAATCAATATAGCGATTTCCGTCCACGTCCTCGAGCCACGCGTCTCCCGCGCTGGCGACATACACCGGAGTGGCATGGGAGAGACCGCGCGGAACAGCCACGGTGCGGCGTTCCCCCAAGGCTCTGGACTTCGGTCCCGGAATCGCGGTTCGCAGTTGAATCGTCGCCATCGCAGTGCTTTCTTATTTCAGTGCTGCCGGACTCTAGTACCAGCCAATGGGCTGCTCGTTCAGATTGATGTGGACTTGCTTGGTCTCGAGATACTCCTCAATCCCCCCGGGACCAAGTTCTCGCCCGAAGCCAGACTGCTTGTAGCCTCCCCACGGAGCCTCGACGTAGGTCGGCTGCATGTGGTTCACCCACACGATGCCAGCGCGCAAAGCCTTCACCGCGCGGAACGCCTTGAAGATATCGCGAGTCCAGACTGCGGCGGCCAGGCCGTAGGGCGAATCGTTGGCAATCTTTACCGCGTCCCTCTCGTCGTCGAAGGGGATCACGGTGGCCACAGGACCGAAAATTTCCTCGCGCGCGATGCGGGCGGAATTTGACACATCATAAAAGATGGTCGGCTCGATGTAATAGCCCTTGGCAAATTTCTCGGCTCGGCCCCCGCCCGTGGCCAGCTTGGCTTCCTTCTTGCCGATCTCCTGATAGGACCGAACTCGGTCGTACTGATCCTGGCTGACCAGCGGACCCATTTTCGTGTCGCGATCGAGAGGCGCGCCCAGCTTGATCTTCTTGGATTTTTCGACCATCGCGTCGACGAAGTTCTGATAGATCGACTTCTGAACCAGAATGCGGCTGCCGGCGGAGCAAACCTCCCCTTGGTTGATGAAGACGCCGAAAAGCGCGCCATCGATGGCGGCCTCGAAGTCAGCATCTGCAAAAAAGATGTTGGGCGACTTACCGCCCAGCTCGAGGGTGACCCGCTTCACCGTGTCAGCCGCCTGCTTGACGATGACCTTGCCCACGGCCGCGCTGCCAGTGAAGGCAATCTTATTGACATCCGGATGTGTGACCAGTGGAGCGCCACAGCTTTCGCCAAGTCCGGTGACGAAGTTGACCACGCCCGCGGGCAAGCCCACATCGGTTAGCCAGTTTGCCATTTCGAGGACAGTCAGCGGAGTTTGTTCGGCGGGTTTCAGCACGCAAGTGCAGCCCGCAGCGAGCGCGGGCGCTAGCTTCCACGCGGCCATTAGGAGGGGATAATTCCAGGGAATGATCTGCCCCGCAACGCCCACCGGCTCTTTCAAGGTCAAGCTCACGGCATTGTCCGGCACGGGATTCACATACCCGAGAATCTTCGTGGCCAAGCCACCGTAATACTCGAAGCAGGTTGCCACATCGGCGATATCAAATTCTGCTTCGACGATGGGTTTGCCGGAGTTGCGGGATTCCAACTCGGCCAGCATGGCGGCGTTCTGGCGAATCTTTTCCGCCAGCCGGAACAGCACCCGTCCGCGTTCCTGCGCCGTGGTCGCGCTCCAGGGGCCATCTTCAAAGGCCGCCTTGGCCGCCGCCACGGCGCGATTTACGTCCTCTCCATTGGCGTCTGGAACTTGTGCGATCACTTCTTCGCTGGCCGGATCGTACACCGCCAAGGTCTTGTTGGACTGGCTCGGGACCCACTCGCCGTTGATATAGAGCTGATAGGTTCGGATATCTGTTTTCACTCCGCCCGGCATAGCACCTCCTGACCTTCGACTGTCGAGCTGCGCTCGAAAGGACCGTCGAGCGCGGCTGTCCCTCCTCATCTCGATTATCGCCGAAGTTGGCTCGGCTGAACGGGCGAGGTGCCCGTTCCCACACGAGTATGGCCAACACAACTACTCTTTCTTGTCTTCTTCCTTGTCCTTGACCGGCTCGATGCCGCCATCGTGCTGAGCTTGCGCTTCGGCGTCTTCCATGGCCTTGCGGGCTTCGGCATTCTTCTTGGCGCGGGCCTCGGCGCGCTTCTCGCGCTTTTCGTCCAGCACCTTTTCGCTGCCCAGCAGTTCGAGGAA
>PKYX01000526.1 GCA_003132825.1 Acidobacteriaceae bacterium | reverse complement strand
CGGCCGATCTTGACCACATCCGCATATTCGCTGGCCTTCGAGCGAATCGCTTCGTGCACCTGTTGTATGGCCGGAATGAGTGCGTGCTGTACCCGTTCGGCCGCCGCAATATGCATCGCGGTCGGGAAGGTGTCGTTGGAGGACTGCGAGAGGTTGACGTCATCATTCGGATGGATCGGCTTCTTCGATCCCATCACTCCGCCCGCGAGCTCAATGGCGCGGTTGGAGATGACCTCGTTGACATTCATATTGGTTTGNNGCCCGCGATCACCTCGTCGGCGGCCTGGACAATCAGCTTGGCCTTCTCGGCCGGGAGCTTGCCCAGATCCTGGTTCACCAGGGCGCAGGCCTTCTTGAGCAGGCCAAAGGCGTGGATCATTTCGGGCGGCATCCGGTCGCTGCCGATCGCGAAATGAAGCAACGACCGCTGGGTTTGCGCGCCCCAATAGACGTTTGCCGGGACTTCGATCGGTCCCATACTGTCGGATTCGGTGCGGGTGCGAACCGGCTGTTCTTCTGGCGTGGCCATGATGTGTCCCGGGAAATGCGCTAGGGATAACCGCGAATTATAACTCGGATGAGTGGTCGTGCCGCGCGCCCGCCGAACGCGGCAGGCGAGGTTCCCAGGTCTTGACCGGAGCGCGTGCTAGAATTTTGCATCCGTATTCAGCGCAGGGTCCGCTCTGCCGTGCTTCTGAATCCCACGAGGCTGCGATCGACTTGGATACCCATCAGATTCCCGACACTTTCCCTCGCGCCGAGGTAACCTCCCTGGTCGAAAAAAAACTGGACGTGCTTGTGATCGGCGCCGGGCCAACGGGACTGGCCTGCGGCATTGAAGCCCAGCGGGCAGGATTCAATGCCCTGGTGGTCGACAAAGGCTGCCTGGTGAACTCGCTGTTTAACTATCCCGCGAACATGACCTTTTTCACCACGCCGGAACTGCTCGAGATTGGCGATCTCCCCTTCTCGACGGCGCACCAGAAGCCCACCCGCGAAGAGGCTCTCGAATACTACCGCAAGGTGGCCGAGCACTACCGCCTGCCGGTGGCGCAATACCAGCGAGTGGAGACCGTGACCGGCGCTGACGGCCGGTTTCAGATCACGACGGCCGACAATTTGGGGCGGATTTGTGACTACAATGCGCGCAAGTTGGTGGTCGCCACCGGATATTACGATCTGGCCAATCAGCTCGGCGTTGCTGGGGAGGACCTGCCCAAGGTCTTTCACTATTACCGCGAACCGCATCCTTATTTCGACTGCGATGTGGTGGTGGTGGGGGGAAAGAATTCCGCTGCGATTTCTTCCCTCGATCTGTGGCGCCACGGCGCCCGCGTGACTCTGGTCCATCGCGGACCGAAAATGCATCACCACGTGAAATACTGGATCCTGCCGGATATTGAAAACCGCATCAAAAACGGGGAAATCAAGGCTTACTTCAATAGCGGAGTGGAGAGCATTGAGCCTGAGTCGGTTGTCCTCGATACCGCCGAAGGTCCCGTACGCCTCAAAAACGACTTTGTGTTTGCCCTCATTGGCTACCATCCTGACTACGATTTCCTGCGGGCCATGGGGATTGAGCTGTCCTCCGAGCAATGCCGCCCGGTGTGCGATCCCGAGACTCTCGAAAGCAATGTGGGGGGAATCTACGTGGCGGGCGTCATCGTCGCGGGATCAAGGACCAACGAAATTTTCATCGAAAACGGCCGCTTCCATGGCAAGCTGATCGCGGAAGATCTGAAGCGGAAGCTCGGGGCAGGAGCCGGTCGCTGATTCCGTCGCCTAGGGAAGCGAAACGCTCTCTTCTCCCAACTGCTGGTTGATGACCCGGGCGACCAGAGGCTTCAATCCCTCCCCGGTTTTCTGCAGCACGAAACCCTGATCCGTGTCTGACCAGTCCAGCTTGAAGCTGGTCGAGAGGGCTGAGATCCAGATCTGACGGACGGGTGCATTGGGTGAAATGACGAATCGGGTGCCGTCGTCAAAAGAAATATGCAACCCCCCCGACTGGTCCTCCACTTCGATATCGGCCGACTCCTCGGCGACAATCAGAGCCTGCTTCAATGACTCCAGGGCGGCCTCGGAATGGTTGCGGAACTGCTGTTCAGAGAGCATGCAAGGATTATAGCCACCGGCGNNGCGCCCGCGCCCGGCCCCAGTACCCGCGCGGCGGATGCCTGCCGGGCTGCAATCTCCAGGTAGCCCATGCTGCCCAGAATGGCAAACAGCTCGCCCGGAACGCCGTCCGCGTATGCGGTCTTGAGGCTTCGGATCTCCTGCTTGCCCACCACAATGCGGAAGGGCGGCGGCGGGGTCTGAAACAGCGGGGCCGCGTTTTGCGGGGTAAGGTTGGTGACGAGATTGCCGAAGCGGTCCACCTTGAGCACAACTCCGCGCAGGGTGCGCGGGCTCACCAGTGTCGGTTGCGGCAGTTCAAGTCGGGAAAAATCCACAATGGTTTCGCCAAACTTCTCTGTGGCGACTCCTTTGGCCAAGTACGCGACGACCGGAGCAAAGACATCGCGGGCGTGAAATGTCTGGCTCACCGGCTGGAGAAAGTAGTGCTCGGCAGTGATGTGATGAACTTGACAGCGTTCCTCGCGGCTGTAAATGAGCGAAAGCACGCCGTTGTCGGGGGCGACGAATCGTTGCCGCTCGGTGTTGGCAACCAGAGCCCGACGCGCCGTGCCCACGCCGGGGTCTACCACCACCAGGTGCACGGTGCCAGCCGGGAAGTAAGAGTATGCCTGGGCGATTGTCAATGCACCGTCCAGCACGTCAAAGGCCTTGATGGAATGACAAATATCCACGATCTCCGCTTCGGGAGTGATGTTGAGAATCACTCCCTTGACCGTTCCTACAAAGTGGTCGTTGAGTCCGAAATCAGTAGTCAGGGTGACGATCGGTCGATCGGCCAATGGTTCCTCGTGTCCTGGAGTGCAGAATGTCGACCCAACCGCGAAAGTAACTCGCTGCCGCGGTTCGAGTCAAGGAGGGGCGTTTTGGTTCACCCATGGAAGGAGCACCCTATCGACGGTGAAAGGTCTGTCGGTGTCCGGTGGCCGCTGTTTCGGCAGCAAGTTGGGACCGAAGCAGGTGCGAAGGGGAGAACGGTTTGGCTTCAAGGACGCTGGTCAGAGCCGGATCGCCGCACTAGGACCACCCGATTGCGACCGTAGCCACGGATGAGAATTAACTTTCTGTTCCCCGTTCCGAAGCTTACCCCGCGCGTTTCCGACGGACACGTTTCACAAAATGTCGGCCGGTTGATCTCCTGGAAGATCGATTCGCATGGGGACCTGGCCTATCTTCTTCGATGTGCTTAGCGCGAATGCCACTGCCAGCTCGGAGACCCAATTTCTTTGGAGCCTGCGATCTTGGTTCCACCGAAGGTCTTTTCCAACCGGATGGAATGACAGCCCGCTTGTTGCGCGAGCGCTGCAATGAGGGTGGTCGCATGGGTGACGACCACGACTTGAGTCTGCTCTGCCGCTCTCGCGACCAGGCGCGCAAGAGCAGGCAGCAAGTCTGGGTGGAGACTCGTTTCCGGCTCATTCATGACCAGCAACGTGGGAGGTCTTGGCGTCAGGAGGGCAGCAATCCAAAGCAGGTATCGCAGGGTTCCGTCGGACAGTTCCGCCGTACCGAGCGGCCTCAGCAGACCAGGCTGTGCCAGGGCGAGGGCAAATCGACTCTCCACGTTCACCACCGAAAGATGGCTGCCCGGAAAGGCGTCCGCGACGGCGGCGTCAAGCAAGTCGTCAGCCCCTATCTCGCGAATGGTCTGAATGGCCGCGGCAAGATCGGTTCCTTCGTTACCCAGAATTGGCGTGCAAGTGCCAATTTGGGGTGAGCGCACCGGTGCTTCGGCATCTGTCCTGAAATGATCGTAAAAGCGCCAGTCGCGAATCGATTCCCGCAGGGTCAGCATTTCTGGCGCATGTCGCGGATCGGAAACATGCGTCATCATGCTGTCAAAGGCCGATAGGCGATCGGTCACCAGCTTCCAATTTCCATCTTCCGCTCGAATGCTAACCAGGGGGCCTTTGCGATCTACCAGCAGTGTGCTCGGTCGAAGCAGTGGCCCATGCCAGATGCATTCTCGCTTGACTTGAGGATCGAGGCTGAAGGCCGAGGAAGCGGGGGGCGGAAGCCCCATCTCGATGAGATAGCCATAGTCATCGCCCGCGAACCCTAGCTGGAGCTTTACCGGCTTGGTTCGTCTGGTCCCTTGAATCGGATGGTCGCCCCTTCGCATTGCACGTGAGATGGATTCGGGGCCTGCCCAAAGGGTGGATGGGAGCCCTCCTTCGCGTGCAATCGATGAGACCACCCGGCCTTGTGCGGTATCGGCGAGAAGCCGCAGCGCACGATAGAGGCTGGACTTTCCGCTGCCGTTCGGCCCGGTTACGAGGTTGAGTCTTTGTAGGGGGACAACCAGATTCTGCAACGACCGGTAGTTGGAAATGGCGAGGGTGGTGAGCATGTTCGAACCGCCGGAAAAAAGCAGCGTGGCGGATGACCTCTCAATTAAAATATTGACATACGCCTACGTATGTAGGTATATTCGCCTACGAACGTAGGCAATGAGGAGACTCCCTCGATGGCCCGAAAAGCAGAATCGAAGTTAACTCCGGCGCAGCTCGAGATTATGAACCTTTTTTGGGAACACGGGGAGCTCCGTGTGGCGCAAGTCCGGAGACTACTCAGTGACCGGCGACGAATGGCGCGCAATACCGTACAGACCATGTTGACGCGCTTGGTAGACAAGGGATGGCTCCAGTCGCGAGCCGAAGGCAATGCATTCTGCTTTCGTGCGGCCCGGGCACGCAAATCCACCCTGCGGGGCATCGTGGGGCAAGTTCTGGACACTGCCTTCGCGGGATCGGCAAGCGGCCTAATTATGGCGTTGCTCGAAGATCGACGACTTTCTTCGGACGAAGCGCAACGCATTCGTAGATTGATCGATAGGGGGCAGGAGGAAAAGAAATGAACACCTGGCTCGGTGCGCTTGAAGCGATCGTTCGCGCGGAACTGACTCCGTTGCTGCAGGCGACAGTGGTGTTGCTTGCCGCCCTCGTAGTCCATCAGACTCTCCGGCGGTCCGCCGCCGCCAGACATGCGGTCTTGCTGTGGGCTTTAGTGACTGTCGGGCTGTGCCCCGTCATGATTGTTTCGGTAGGCCTTCTCGGGATACCAGCGGCTGTTTCCCTGCGCAATCCGATGCCGCTCGATAGGCTGCTCAGTCATTCTGCCTTGAGTGCGCCACTTCAAACGGGCATGCAGCATCCTTCTAAGGCACATTTTCCATTTGCCGGAATCTTAGTCCTGGTGTGGGCAGTTGGAACCTTGCTGGGATGGGTCCGTCTCATCCGTGGCTTGCTCATCATGCGGCGAATTCGGCGGGCTGCGAGACCGGTGCCCCGAGTGAGAATCGAGCCAGTGATGGATCGCGTGGTGGCCGTCTGGGGCAGAAACGTCCCCGACATTTTTACCTCGGAACTGGTAGGAGTTCCGGTGGCCCTGGGTTGTTGGCGGCCGGTCGTTCTGCTTCCATCCTCTCTGTTGGCCCGGTTTGATGACCAGCGATTATTCCAGGTTCTTGTCCATGAATGCGCCCACGGGTTGCGGCGCGACCCGCTTGTCGGTTTCTACCAGAGGATCCTGGCCAGCGTCCTGTGGTTTCACCCGCTGGTGCACATCGCCAATCGTTTGCTCGATCGGGAGCGGGAAGAAGTCTGCGACAACCACGTACTTCATGCAGTGGCGGCTGCGGAATATTCCCGAACGCTTCTGACAGTTGCCCAATCACTTTCACCGCTACCGAAGGGATGGTTTGCCCCGACCCTGGTTCGATCGGCTCGTCACCTGGAGAACAGGGTCGCGGGGCTTCTCAATCCAAGGAGATGCATGATGACTAGACTCAAATCGACAAAAATCGCCCTCGTCGCGATGGGTTTTATTGGCGGCACGCTGCTCCTCAGTTGCTTTGCAGCGGCACCCCCGCCGCCGCAAGATTCATCGAACGAACTCTCGCACGTCGTCCGCTTTGAATTGGGAACGACCTACCTTCAGGGTGGCGACAGCAT
>PKYX01000061.1 GCA_003132825.1 Acidobacteriaceae bacterium | reverse complement strand
GCGGTGGATTCTCCGTTAGCGGTCCGGCGTTACCCATCACTTTGCATGCAGGGCAAAGCACCACCGTGACAGTCACCTTTGTCCCACCATCGTCCCGAACGAGCGCAGGAAGCCTCTTCGTTCTCAATGAAAATCTGGAGGTACCTCTAACCGGCACAGGAACAGGAACAAAAACCACAGCCGCAGGGCGGTTGAGTATCACGCCGGGAGCCGTGAATTTCGGCAATGTCAATGTGGGTGCGGCCGGAAGTCAACCNNAGCAGCAGTTCGCAATTTGTTCTGCAGGGAGTTTCTCTGCCGTTCACCATTGCCGCGGGAAAGAGCTCGTCATTCAACGTGGCGTTTAAACCCACGGGCAGCGGGACGGTTTCTGGATCACTGTCATTTACCAGCAATGCTTCGAACGGCACCAAGGCGAGCGTGCCGTTGAGTGGCACGGGAACAACCACCACCACGAAAGGGCAGTTGAGCATCACGCCAGCATCGGTGAATTTCGGCGACGTCAATGTAGGCGCGACAGGGACCGAAGCCATCACCATGAGCGCGACGGGCGCAAGTGTGACCGTGTCGTCGGATTCGAGCAGCAGTTCGCAATTTGTTCTGAACGGAGCTTCTTTGCCGTTCACCATTCCCGCGGGACAGAGCGTGGCGTTAAACGTGGCCTTTAATCCCACTGGCAGCGGGACGGTTTCCGGATCGCTGTCGTTTACCAGCAACGCCGCCAGCTCGCAGACCCTCGAATCCCTCACCGGCATTGGCGCAACGGCGCAGTACAGTGTCAACCTCTCCTGGAATGCCAGCTCGGGCGTTGGGGGCTACAACCTTTACCGCGGCGCAACCTCGAACGGCGCATATACCAAGATCAATTCCACCATGGACGCGAACACCGCGTACACGGACAGTACCGTCGCGGCCGGCCAGGTCTATTACTACGAAGCCACCTCGGTAAGCTCCGCGGGACAAGAGAGTGCGCGCTCAACGCCGCCGCTGGAAGTTTCGATTCCGTAACGGCTAAGATCGTTTCAAGCTAGCGAAACACGGCCGATCTTCGCCGCCAGTCGATCTTCGTTGCCGACCGACCCTTGTTCCGGTGGCCGGGCAATTGCCAATTGCGACGGACGCAGCGAGCCCGTCGCCAGTGCGCGAAGTACCTTCAGTAACCCGCCTTTTACTCCAAAGCCAGGTTGAGTAGCACGGAGGGGCCATTCTCCATGGCTCGGCATTGCGTTAGTACTAGTACGGATGGCCAACTAGGGCCCTCACTAACGTAATATGCTGACAACCTGGCTTGGCACGATTCTTAAACCGAAGGCTGCCGTGCTGCTCGTATTTTTCGGTCTTTGCGGACCGGCACTGGCGCAGGAAGTTTCTTTCGCCCTGCTGCAGCCCGCTTCGATCGAACCGAACCCGATGGTGAGGGCCGTCGTCGAACCGGTGACGCTGCCTGAGGCGTCCAGCCATCGATTTTGGGATCGTGAAAATAGCATTCTTTTCGCGACCAATGCGGCCTTCAGCACCGCCGATTTTATCGCGACCCGAAACAATCTCCGCAATGGCGGCCAGGAACTAAACCCCGTGACGCGTATGTTTTCCGGCAGCACTCCCGGCCTGGCTGTGAATTTCGCCGGCGAGGCGGTTGGCGTCGTGGCCGTCAGTTACTTGTTTCATAAGACAGGACATCACAGACTCGAGCGTGCGGTTTCCATTCTGAACATCGGATCCTCGGCGACGGCTGTGGCATTCGATGCTGTTCATCATTAGTGTGTTCGTAGTCCCTAGTATTGGTAGCCTCCCTTTAAGGCANNCGCGTCCCAGGGCGGAGCTGTGGATTTCCTGGTTGGGTTGGCGGGATAAGACTATCCAAAATTCTTCGGAGCCTTTGTCCTAAAATCTTTCCGCCTGAATTCCTAATTGACGGTGGCGGTATAATGGCGGGAGTGCCTCGACGCTGGCTACTTCCTCCTGCCTCTCCTGTTGCGATTCCGTTGTTGCATCCTCGTTAGAACCGGGCGAGCAGGGAATGCCATGCTGACAAGCAGTTGTCCTGCGCAAATGCCTGCGCAAACGAAAGAGCATCGGCATTGTCTCCGGCGACAAAACTAGGAAACCATGAAGGATTACACGAAGTTTTATATCGATGGAAAGTGGGCCGATTCCACCGCGAGCCGCGACTTCACCGTCATCAACCCAGCGAACGAGGAGCCAATTGCAACGATCTCGTTCGGCGGCGCCGCGGATGTTGATCGGGCCGTGGCCGCAGCCAAGCGAGCCTTCGCATCGTATTCGGAAGCAAGCGTTCAGGACCGCCTGGGGCTATTGCGCCGCATCATAGACGTCTACAAGTCAAAGTTGGAAGAAATGGCCACGACCATTTCGCAGGAGATGGGTGCTCCCATCTCGTTGTCGCGAAAAGCTCAGGCTCCTGCCGGTCTCGCACACCTGTTGGAAATCGTAAAGGTGATGGAGCATTTCAAGTTCGAAGAGCTGAAGGGGTCGAGCCTTATCCGTAGAGAGCCGGTTGGGGTGTGTGGTCTGATCACTCCCTGGAACTGGCCGATGAACCAGGTTGTGGCCAAAGTAGCGCCCGCGCTGGCGGCGGGATGCACTATGGTTCTGAAGCCCAGTGAATTTGCGCCACTTTCCGCTTATCTGTTGACGGAGATTCTTCATGAGGCCGGCGTGCCTGCCGGAGTTTTCAACCTGGTGAGTGGAGAGGGGCCTACCGTTGGCGCTGCGATCTCTTCGCATCCCGATGTGGCCATGGTCTCGTTCACTGGATCGACTCGAGCAGGTGTCGCGGTGGCGCACGCCGCGGCCCCTACGGTGAAGCGGGTGACCCAGGAACTGGGCGGAAAATCGGCCAACATCATTCTGGATGACGCCGACCTGGCCACGACCATCCCGACGCTGCTGCCCAACGCCATCATGAACAATGGTGAGGCCTGCATCGCCCAGACCCGCATCCTCGCTCC
>PKYX01000294.1 GCA_003132825.1 Acidobacteriaceae bacterium | reverse complement strand
GTATGGATGACTCTCACCCATCTGCCCACCATCGCCAGCCCGTTGGTCAATCAACCCTTCGGCTTTGTGTCGGCGGCCGAAGGCTTCATCCTGCTGTCGGCTCTGTTCACCGGCCGGATTTATTTCCGGCTGGCAGAGCGCGATGGCTATCCGCGGATGCGTTCCCGCGTGTGGATGCGAACCCTGCGGCTGTACCTCTACCATGCCGCCGTTCTCAGTTTCGCTTTCCTGATTGAGACCCGAGTCGCCGCCCATGGCAATCGCCCGGGACTGCACAATCTTCTCGATTTCTACTTTGCGGTTGGTCCCCGGCGCGCCATCCTCGATGCGGCCTTCCTCATTTACCGGCCGCCCTTGCTCGATATCCTCCCTATGTATATCTTTTTCCTGCTACTTACGCCTCTGGTGTTAAGCGCGGCTCCGCGCTGGGGATGGAAACTGATCCTGGCCGCGAGTTTCGCGGTCTGGCTGGCAGCGCAATTCGGACTGCGCGCGGCGGCCTACAATCTGCTGGTGCGCACCCTGAACCTGCAGATCCCGCTGAGCGCCATGGGCTCGTTCGACCTGTGGGCGTGGCAATTTCTGTGGCTCATCGGTCTGTACTGCGGGGTACGTTGGGCCCGGGACGACTTCCCGGTCGAAACCTGGGCGCGACGCTTCATCATCCCGGCAACCCTTATCGTCCCCGTCCTGCTCGTCCTGCGCTACGCCGTCGGCCGTTCGATTGAGCTCGGCGACCTCGAAGTCGACTTCGACAAATGGCACCTGGGCGGGGTTCGCCTGATCGACTTCGCTGCCATCAGCATCTTGCTCATTCGTTTCCAATCCGCGCTCCGTCCGCTCGTGGTTCGCCCCCTGGTGCTCCTCGGCCAAGCCTCGCTGCAGGTCTTCTGCGCCCATCTGCTGTTTTGTTTCGTGGGTCTTACCCTGATGGGCACCGCCGACCGAGTAAGCGGTTGGCAACAAATCGCGTTGCTGGCGGCGACCTTTTCCGGTCTTCTGTTGACCGCCAAACTCTTTGCCAAGAGCGAAGCCCGTATCCAGGGGGATGGCGGTCGTCCGACGGTCCTCGCCCAGGTCTCGGCCGAAGCCGATTAGCCCCCCGCGGGCACCGACCCTTCGGGGATGGTTTCGAAGGGTAGGGCGACGCCCGCGGCGTTATCCTAATGGGGAAGCTGGATCGACCCTCCCGCCGGAAAAGGGGACTCGGGGACTATGGATCGACGCTACCCAAGGACGATCCGCCACCTGGCGATCGTGGCACTGACATGGCTGGCCTGCCTGCCACCGAGCTTTCCCCAAGCCCCGGGGGATGACTCCGAGGCCACCATCCGAACCACCGCCGAACTGGTGACCGTGGGGGTGCAAGTTCTGCACAAGAAAACCGAAACCACAGTCGAGCAGCTGAAGCAGCAGGATTTCCACGCCTACGAGGACGGGGTGGAGCAGCAGATTCGTTTTTTCAGCCAGGACACGCTTCCCCTCTCCATCGTGTTCTTGTTTGACTTGACCGACAGCGTGCGCCCCGTCCTCAAACCCTTGGCCGAGCGCGCGCGGGATGCGTTGCGGCACCTGAAGCCGGAGGACGAAGCGGCGGTCATGGTATACGCCGCCTCGGCGGACCTGCTGCAGGACTTCACCACCGACCGGGATCTGGCCGTCGCCGCCATGCGAAAGGCCAGCACCATGAAGAGTGGGGAGGCCGCGTTTTTCAACGAAGGCGTCTTTCAAGCCGCAGCGCGGTTGAGCCAGGCCAAGAATCCCGCGAGCCGCCGCGTGATCATCTGGCTCACCGACAATGTTCCGAACATTCCTTCCGAAAGCGTGCGCCGAACCGTGGGCCGCAGCGTCCCCCGCGGAAGCCTCCACAGCGAAGAAGACGCGTTTCGCGAGCTCTTCGAAACCGGGACGGTGGTGAGCGCGCTGCTCGAACGCAGCCCGCTCTCTGATCTTTCGATCATGCTCATGAACGACAACCCGGTGATGACGCTTTTTCGCCTGCAAAATCCTCCGGGCGACGTGTTCAAGTACGCCGACCGAACCGGCGGCCAAGTCATGAAGTCGGAACGGAAACAGGTCAGCAGCAAGCTGGCGGAGTTGATCGATCAAATCCGGACGCGATACAGCCTCGGCTATCGCCCGTCATTTAAGAAACCGCCGGGAACATTTTGCAAGATTCGGGTTGCGATGAACCCGGAAGTCGAAAAGCGCGAGGGCCGCCTATTGGTAAGGGCCAAGCAGGGCTACTACCGCCCGCAGAGCACCCTCCTGCCTCCTCCGGACGGGCGCTAGCCTGCCGAGAGGTCCAGCGGGGAAGGGGGCAACGATGGACCGACCGGAAAACCGACCCATCAGTCGATCCCCAACCTGCGCTGCATCTCCTCAAGCGAGAAGCCTTTGGTCTCCGGATACACGAACAGCACCACAAAGAACTGCAGAACGGTCATGGCGGCAAAGAAGACGAACGGATATGCCCCGGAAGAAGCCGCCATCAAGGGAAAGACCAGCGAGATCACGAAGTTCATAATCCAGTGCGAGAAGCTGCCCAGGCTCTGCCCCTTGGCGCGCACCGCGTTGGGAAAAACTTCTCCCAGGTAAACCCAGATGACGGCGCCCTGCGAGAACCCAAAGAACGCAACGTAGGCGATCAGCAGCCCAAGCAGCCAGTTCTCGTGACGCGAGGTGAAAAAGATTGCCGCCACGCCGGCCAGGCAGGTGGCGGTTCCCGCCGCGCCGATGAGCAGCAGAATCTTGCGCCCGACGCGGTCAATCACCGACATGGCGACCATGGTGAAAATCAGATTGGTCGCACCCACCGCCACCGCCTGCAGATTGCCGGAGACTTTGCTGAAACCCGCGTGCATAAAAATATCTGGAAGGTAGTAGAGAATGGCGTTGATGCCGGCGAGCTGATTGAACATGCCAATGGTCACGGCTAGAAAAATGGGCAGACGATGCTTGCGGGAAAAAAGTCTTTCCCCGGTTTGCTTCTGTTCCGTCTGAATGGATTCGACGATCTCCTCGAGTTCTTGCTCGACCCCTTGGTCGCCCATCTCCTCGAGCACCGCGCGCGCCTCGCCCACCCGTCCCACTTTCACCAGCCAGCGCGGGCTGCGCGGAATGCTAAACAACAGCCCGAAAAACAGCGCCGCGGGTAGGGCCGCGACCCCAAAGTCCCAGCGCCATTCCGCCGCCCCCAAGCGCATCAAGCTGATCACAT
>PKYX01000208.1:6348-33316 GCA_003132825.1 Acidobacteriaceae bacterium | reverse complement strand
TCGACAATGGTGTAAATGCGATCCGCCGCCAGGTCATTCAGAGTCTCCACGTTCCCGTTTGGCCAGCGGATTTCGACGGACTGGAGCTGGCTTTCACTCCCCAGGCCGAAATGCAGCCGCAAGTCATTCTGCGAAAGATAGCTGGCGCCTCCGCGCACTTCGCTGAACTGGCGCAGCTGGCCGGCTTGGACGGTTACGCGGGCCCCGATCGCGGCGCGATTGCTCTTTGAACCTACCAACTTGAACAGTACGCGATGATTGCTGTTGGTAAGGGTATTCATCAAGAGCGAAGGTGGCTGGCCGAGGTTCAGAACCACGATGTCGACATTCCCGCGGTTGAAAATATCACCAAAAGCCGCGCCCCGCCGCGACGCCGGAGGCATAGCGGCTAGGCCCGCTTGGCTGGAGACTTCGTCGAAGGTTCCGTCGCGGTTATTGCGATACAGCTGCATGGGCTGGCGATAAGGCGCTGAATTGACCGCGAGATCCATTTGAGGGTAGACGTGCCCGTCGGCTACGAAGATGTCGAGCCAGCCATTGTTATCCATGTCAAAAAACCCCGTTCCCCACTTCACCAGGGGATAGCTTGGCTGGCCGATCTTGGAACTCAAACTGACATCGTCAAATCCTCGCGCGGCAGAATTGCGATACAGGGCATTGGGCTGATCGGCGAAGGTAGTTACGAAAATGTCGAGCAGGCCACGGTGGTCATAGTCGCCAAAATCGACTCCCATATTGCCTTGCGCTTGTCCGGAACTGCTGAAAGCAACGCCCGAGAGGGCGCCTACCTCTGTGAAGGTGCCGTCATGACTGTTGTGGTACAGGTAGTTCGGTCCCGCGTCGTTGGCCACGAACAGATCGGGCCAGCCGTCGTTGTCGTAGTCGGCCCACACGGCTCCCAACCCGTAGTACCCGGCAGAATCGTGCACACCCGCTTTCATCGAAACCTCTTCGAACGTGCCGTCGCCCCGGTTGTGGTACAGGAAATCGGTTTCGCCCTCCATCCCCCAGGGACCGCACTGCACCGGCACCGTCTTGTAGATGCAATGCTGGCCTTTGCCGAACTCGGGGAGGTGATCGATATCGAAATGAACATAACGCGCAACGAACAGATCTACGTTTCCATCGCGATCGTAATCCCCCCACGCAGCGCCTGTACTGAAGCCGCCGCCACGCACTCCGGCCTTTTCCGTGACGTCTTCAAATTTGCAGTCGCCACGATTCCGGTAAAGAACATTTCCTCCGTATCCAGTCACATATAAGTCCAACCACCCGTCGTTATCGAAATCCGCGACGGCTAAACCCATGCCCCAACCCCTGCGGGTCAATCCGGCGGATTTCGTGATATCGGTAAACTTTCCGTCACTCCCCTGGTGATAGAGAGTGACCATGGGATCGCCGCCCTGGTGGTAGCGGTCGATCGTGGAACCGTTCACCATGACGATGTCCAGCTTGCCATCGTTGTCGCAGTCGAACAGTCCGACCCCTCCACTCATCGACTCGAGGATGTACTTCTTATCTGGCGAAGAGATGTGCGAAACCGTCAGACCGGCTTCCGCCGCAATATCCCGGAACAACGGTGGGGGGGAGAACGCGCTCGGCGAAGCGATCAAGCGGGGTTCAGCGGATGGGGGCGAGTCAAGCGTCGTGCTCTGCGGAGAACCGTCCTGTCGTTGACCGAGAACCAGAACCGGAGCAGCGGCGAGGGCCGCCAGGGTGAGGATCGCGCCATCGAACCATTTCGGCATTTATACCTTGGTTGCAACCGTCACGCTGGTTGCTGCCAGTGAAGGCGAGGCCACCCTCAATTGAATCTGACCAGGCTTGCCGGTTGACCGCACGATCGCCAGAGAGAACCCGTGGAAAGCGCGACGCCGGTTGGACCTGTAGTCTTCGTGACTTCTCGGGTCACCGCTATCTACGCCGATGAGTTTCCCCTCGCCCTCCAGTTCGAACGTGATCTCAGGGTCCGCATCGGGCACGACCGCACCCTTGTCATCGACGATCCGAACCGTACAATGAACCACATCGCGACCGTCGGCACCAATGACTTCCCGGTCCGCGGACAGGCCGATTGCCGCCGGTTTTCCTGTGGTGGAGACCTCAACGGTGGCCGCAACCTTTCCATTCCTGGTTCCTACGGCGCGGAGTGTGCCCGGTTCATAAGCCACGTCCCAGGACAAGTGGAGATCGGCTGTGGTCCGCAGAACTTTCGCCCGATCGGGCAGGTTGCCGTATCTCAATTGCATACCCAATCGAGGAAATTCGTATCCTTTCACTCCAAGCGAACGTCCGTTGAGGAACAATTCAACCGTGTCGCAATTCGTGTAGCAGCTCACCGCGATGGTTTGCCTTTCTCGGCCCTTCCAGTTCCAGTGAGGGAACAGATGAAGAACCGGCTCGTCGGTCCACTGACTTTGATAAAAGTAGAAGCCGTCCTTCTTGAAACCGCAGGTATCGATGACCCCCGAGGAGGAGCCTTTCATGGGCCATCTCGCCTCGCCTAGATGATCGATACCCGTCCACATGAAATCGCCGGCCACGTAGTCATACGTGCTGACAAATTTCGATAGCTGCTCGACATCGATGTTTCTTCCGCGCAAGAGCTGGAAAAAGCTATCCGATGTATTGCCCGGAAACAGTTCGGGATATTCGCCTCGGATGCTCCCCATCGATTCACTTTCGGTTCCGATGAATCGCCTCTGGGGAAATGCATGGCGGTCCATGCTGTAATACTTTTCCCTCCTGTCGCGCCACCGGTCCACGTAGTTGTAGCCCACCACGTCGAGCAGGGCCAGGAACTCGGGCCGCACGGTGTTCGAAGGGGGCTCGGATGCAATGCGGTCGCAAGCGGCCGTCACCAGACGCGTGGGGTCTTCGGCTTGGAAAACCTTGAGCAACTTTCCGAGAGTCTCCGGACCCTGCGGATCAGACTGATCACCGATCTCGTTGCCTGCACTCCAGAGCACGACGGAAGGGTGATTCCGGTCTCTCCTCACGTGGTTTTGCACGTCTCGCTCGTACCATTGGTCGAAGTAGTTGGCGTATCCGTTGGGACCAATCTGGCCCTTGGGCACCTTCCATTCGTCGAATGCCTCGTCCATGACCAGGAATCCCATGCGGTCGCACAGGTCGAGGAACTCTGCTGCGTATGGGTTGTGGCTGGTGCGGATGGCGTTGCAACCCATCTCGCGCAAGATTTCGAGCCGCCGCTCCCAGACCCTCTCTGGCACGGCAGCTCCCACGCAGCCGCCATCGTGATGGAGGCACACCCCATTGATCTTCACATGCTCGCCGTTCAGAAGGAAGCCCCTATCGGCGTCGAAGACGGCTTCGCGGATGCCGATAGGCGTATCGTACTCGTCCACGATTTGGTTTTGCGCCTGCACCGTACTGCGCCCTTTGTACAGATACGGATCAGTCACCGACCAAAGGTGGGGCTTGTCCACATTCATGGACTGCACAAATTCGTATTCCGCTCCGGCCGCGAGCTCCTCGGTCGCCTCGGAGGTCTGGATTACCTTTTCGTCACGATCAAGCAGCCTGCTGACCAGCGTGCAGCGAACCGGAGTCTCACCCTGGTTTTGTATCCTGGTACTGATACGCAGGGTCGCCGCGTTGTTCGATATCTGGGAAGCGCTGACGAAAGTGCCCCAGGGGGCGACGTGAACCCGGTTCGTGGTCAGCAACCAAGTATGTCGATAAATGCCGGATCCGGAGTACCACCGGCAGTTGGTCTGGTGCGAGTTGTCCACTTTGACCGCAATCACGTTCTCCTTACCGAAATCGACATACGGGGTCAGGTCATAAAAAAAAGGAACATAGCCATAGGGACGTTTGCCCAGCCACTGTCCGTTAATCCACACCTCGCTGTTCTGGTAGATGCCATCGAACTCGATCGTGAGCTGCTGGTCTTTGTACGCATCAGACAGGCGAAAGCGCTTGCGATACCAGCCCATGCCCGTCGGCAGATAGGCGCCACAAGAACTGGAGGGCTCGCTTTCATCGAAAGGACCCTCGATGCTCCAGTCGTGGGGCAGGCCAAGCTCCGTCCAGTCCGAATCCGAAAACTCGGGCATATGGGCGCCGGAAAAATCGCCTCGGTGGAACCTCCAGCCGAAGTCAAAGCTGCTCCGGATTCTCTGCGCAACCGCTTCGGGCCCGATATCCGCGTAAGCGGCACCGACCAATGAGGACGCTGACACCAGCGCAGCCGTGCTGACCGCCCCCTTGAGCAGTTGACGCCGGCTCAGAGAGCCTTCGAACACGCTGTCTTTCTTCATCGCTGCTCCTTGGGCCGCGCAAGCTGTCCATCACAGCGGCCGCGACCATTCACTTTCGCCGTTTTCTTGCGATGTCTGCACCCGCAGTTCAGCCAAGACATGTCATCGCCCGCCGAGCGCATCCAATGCCGGNNAGTCCGTTCCAGACGTAGATCGCATCCGGCAGATTGGTTCCGCCGTTGAATAATCCCCCGCTTAGTCTGGGTATGTTGACGCCGGCCGGGTCCCAGTAGGCGAGGCCTAATCCCAGGTTGTTCGGCAAGGTCTGTTGCACCGACTGGACGTCGCTCAGGAACTGCGCTTGCAGCACCGGACTGGGCGGGCTGTACCAGGGATCGTTCGACTGGAAACCATTTTCGTAGTGTTCCGCCACCTCGATGAGAAAGATGGGTTTGCCAATGCTGTTGGCGGCCGCTACGAGTACGTCCTGCTCCACTGGTTGGTGGCTCGGATTGGCCGCGGCCGCCTGCGTATCGGTCAAGGGACCGTGAAACATCGGATAGTAGCTCTGGCAAATCGCGTCATAGGGAATGCTGTTTTGATTGGCCAGGGTGAAGAACTGCGTCAGATCCCATGCCGGAGTGATGTGAATGCAGAGGAGCGGGGCGGGAATTGCAGGACCCATCGAAGGGTCGGCCGCGGCGTCCCGAACGGCCTGCATTGCTTGTATCTGCAGGGCCGCAAAACCGCCGAAGTTAGTTCCCGTCGGACTGCCCATGGAACCGAGGAAACCCGTATCCACTTCGTTGCCAATCGACACCAGGTCGGGCATGGTGCCGCCTTGTCGATACAATGTGATCTCGGCTTTCACGTAGTTGTAGATATCGGTTTCCAACTGATTGAGTGTGTGGCCAGCCCACGCGGGCGGGACGCTGGCGGAGCCGCCACCATCGAATAGCAAAGTCAGTTCCAGACTCATGCCCAGGTTCTTGGCCCGCTTCGCCAAGTCGAGATCCTGCGCTTCGGTTTCAGCAAAGCAGGCATTGCCGGTGCATCCCGGCTGCGATGGGTTGGAATAGGGAGGCGCGGAGCTCGGCCTGACGCGCACCAGGTTGACGCCGTGGTTCTTCAGAATTTGAAGAACGTCCTCCTCGACACCCGCGTCCTTCCACCACGTCAGGCCGGTCGAGATGCGGGCGGCTTCCTGCTTCTCGAGCAGCGCATTATCCACGCCACGAAAGAAAGCGGGCCGCAGCAGCCACTGCTGGCTTTGCGTCGCGCTCCCGGAGAGCGCTGTCTGCTCGAGAAATGCCCCGGCAGATACCGATGGCACATCCATCAATAGGCTCGTGCTGTCGTTTGCAATGGTGTAGTAGGCGTTGCTGGTCGGGGTCAGGGTCCACTGCTGGCTGGCGGTGCCGGCCACGCACGGATTCTGCACGACATACCGCACGCCGGAGACGCTCGCGCTGTCGGCGCACAGGCCGTTTTGAACATTGCTGATCTGCCAGCCTCCCGAAACGTTTGTGAAGGTCCACCTTTGGCTGGTGTTGGTGAAACTCTGCGGCTCCTGAACCAGGTGGTCGCCGACGGTCGTCGAGTTGCTGTTGAGGTCAACCTGCAGGTCACTCGGTTGATTGAGAACGTAGTAGATCTGACCGTCGATCGGGGTAATGTCGGTAGGCTGCGGGGGTTGTTGACTCGGCCCGGCGACGATCAGGTTGGCTGAGGCCGTCTGTCCGCTTCCGGCTTCGATCGAGGTTACGGCACTCGTGGTGTTAGTCTGCGCCCCCGACGCCGTGCCCACTACGTTGACCGCAAAGCTGCATGAAGCGCTCACCGCCAGGGATGCGCCCGACAAACCGACGCTGCTCGATCCCGCAACCGCCGTAATCGCTCCCCCGCCGCAGCTGCCCATCAGACCACTGGGCGAGGCCACCATTTGCCCTGCTGGCAGCATGTCGGTAAATCCGATCCCGCTTAGAGAGGCACCGCTATTGGGGTTCGTCAAGGTAAAGGTCAACGAGGTGGCGCCGTCCAACGGCACGCTAGCCGCACCGTAGGCTTTCGTGATGGTTGGGGGTGATTTCATGGCAGGCGGAGAAGGAGAAGGATTGCCAGCGGAACCGCCGCCGCAACCCGCGCACCCGAGCAGGCCCAGAAGCGCACACAGCAGAGGTGTTACCGGGGTCGATCCCGCCACCAACCTTCCCTCCACCCTCCTATTGAGCATTGTCCGACCCCTCATTGGCCTCCGGTTTGGGCTGGCGATTCATCTGGTGGTAGAGCTGTTTCACTTGATCCTTCGTCTTTTTGATTTCCTGGAATAAGTGCATCTCTTTCTCGGCTTCGTCGGTGAGGTTAAGGTCTCGGCACGCCAACGCCAGACGATAGTGCGCCTCGCCGTTCAGCGGATCAGATTGGACGGCCATCCGCAGATACTTGATGGCCTCTTGCGGCTTCTCTTGCATCATCAAGAGCTTCGCCAGGCCCATCTGAGCCTGGACCTCGTTCGGGTTGAGTTGGTAGGCTCGTTGGTAGTACGCGAATGCCTGCTCCGGCTGGGACTGCGCCGAGGCGATCCTGCCGAATTCGCATTCCGTCTTGGCGGTGTCGCCGTCAATGGCAACCGCAGCTTCGAATTCCTTTTGCGCTTCGGCTTGCGTTCCCGCGTCGGAGGGCGACGACTCCAGAATGGCTTCCCCTAATTCAAAGTGCACGCCCGGCAGCCGCGGTTCGATCTCGAGAGCCTTTCTGTAGTGGTCGATGGCGCCTTTCAGATCCCCCCCATTGATCAAACGCTCGGCGATCACTTGTTGCATGCGGGCCGAGCCGGGGGCAAGCACGGCCAACTTGTTCAGCGTGTCATCGGCCAACTCGGAGTAGACGCGTTGTGCCATGAACAGAACATCCACGTTGTCAGGATCGAGATCCACCAGCGAACGCATCACCGAGGCCGTGGCGCCGGGGTCGCCCTGTTGATCGTAGAGACCCGCCAACTCCAAGCCAACCTGCAGGCGCAAGCGCTTGTCTTTCAGCTTGGCAAAGGACTTCTCCAAGAGCGCGCGAGCGGAGGGATCTCCCAATCTTTTTTCGCAAATTCCGAGCAGAGCTTGCGTTTTCTCTAGAGAGGGCTCAATAGCCAGCGCCTTGCGCAAATATTGCGAAGCCTTCCGATAATCGCTCTGAAAAAAGGCGATGACGCCTAAGTTTGTGTACGCCTCGGCGTTTTTGGGATCGAGTGCCAGAACAGTATCAAACTCCTTGACCGCGGAGTTCGGATCGTTCGCCTTGAGGTACTGGGCCGCCTTCTGAAGGTGATCGTGAATCGCCGCAGCGCCAGCAGCGCGGGAAGGTCCGGTTTGTGCGGCCATGCCCGCAAGCGCGCTCGCCAGCAGCGTGAAAACCAAAAGCAGCGGCCTGCCGCACAGGCCGCCCCCGCGGTCTCGAGCGACGGTCGGAGAAGTGCCAGAGTGAAAGGCGGATTCGTGAAGTTTACTGGGTTGGGGCTCTTTCATGGAGGAACGAAACCTGTCGTGAGGGTTCAAACGGCGAGACGCAAGGAGCCTTCTCACCGTCTCTCTATCATGATCGCCCTCTCACCATATCAAAGCATGACCGATCGGAGCGGTCGGAAATGCCCGGCGCCGTCAGGGCGCGAAAAACAGCACGGAATCCGCTGCTCGGGGAGCCGCGAAAAATTGCGGGGTGCGAAAGCCAAGCTGCTTCCGCACCCCGCAGTGATGGGTTCGTCAAACCCGAGCGCTGGTCTCAGAATGTAAAGTGAGCACCCACTTGTATGATGCGCATGTTCCAGTTGGTTGCGTCGCTGGTGATTGTGCCAGCGGTAGCATCGGCCAATGCCCCCCCGCTGGTGTAGCCAACGTTCGCGTCCGGGTTCGCGTAGTTAATATGATTCAACGCATTGAACGCGTCGGCCCTGATATCGACTCCCATCCTTTCGCCAAGAGGGAACTCTTTTCCGATACTGAAGTCGACGTCCGCAAAACCCGGCCCAATGAGGGTATTGCGTCCCGCATTGCCAAAAGTCCCGGGGGCTGGGTTGGCGTAGGCTGCGGGATTGAACCACTGGTGGATGGAAGGATTCGACACGTGGGGGTCGCCTACTTGCTCGGGAAAGAGGTTGGCGCCGCCGCCAGACGATAAGAACGAAGCTAGTCCGGGATCAACACCCGTCGCAACCGAGCTCTGAATCACCGGGGTGAAGGGAACCCCCCCGTGCCACTGGAAAACACTGGACACGCGCCAGCCGCCAGCGATCTGGTCAGCCGGCCCATGAAGTACAAACTGGCGCCCGTGCCCGAACGGCAGCTCGTAGACGACCTGACCGATCAAGGTATTGGTCGCGTCAAAGTCAGACAAACCATAATTGGCGGCAGGGTTATACGCATTCTGGTAGACATCAATGCCCGATCCGTGACCACCCCCGGTGCCGGTATCGAGCGATTTCGACCAGGCGTAATTGACCTGGAAGTTCAAACCACGCGACATCCTCTTCTGAAAGCGCAATTGCAGTGCGTTGTAGTTCGAGTATCCATCGTAGATTTGGGCTTGGATATAGTTGAATACCGGGTTGGGGTTGCCGCAGTTATAGCCCGTGCACCCTAATGCGGTTCCCGGTGCCTGGTCGATATCGGTAGCAAAGTTCAGGTTCCTGCCGCGGGTGTAGACATAACTGGTGTCGAGCAGGATGCCACCGGCGAACTCGTGCTGAACGCCCGCGATGACCTCCTGCACGTAGGTAGTCGGCATATTGCGCGGGTAGTATTCTACGTTGCTAAAGTTAGAGATGGTCGACGAAAGAGTCTGCAACGTCGGATAGACGACCGTGCCGGCCGGTGGTCCCACGGACAGTTTCCATGGAGAACTGCCGTTAACGTACCCCCCATTGCCATTGTTGTGGGGATTGAAGCCGAGGCCGAGAGCCCCATCGGTGTAATTCTCGGCATCGCGGGGCGCGTCAAAAATGCCGTAGCTCGCCCGGAAGGACCACTTGTCGCGGGGTGACCAAGCCACGCCAATTCGGGGCGCGAATTCTTTGTAGTCGCCGGCTTGGATGGTCGTCAGGTTGGTCGTCGGCCCCCCATAGACGGTGTCGCCTTGCCCGCCAAACAGGACAGCCCCGCGGTAGAGGCCGCCGTCTGCGGAATTAGGCAGAAACGGGTCGTAATTGCCGAACCGGTTGTTGTTCACGCCCCAGCCGGACTGCATCTGGTAGCGGAGGCCCAAGTTTAACGTCAGGTGCGATGAGACCTTAAAGTCGTCGCTGCCGAACAGCGCCGAATTCCACATGTGCGCGGTGGTGGGGTCGGAGTCGGAAACGTACCATCCGTAAACGTTGCCAGAAAGGAAGTCGGCGTACGGGACCCCGGTGACGCTTCCGTTGAATTCGAAATTACCCGAGGTGATATCTCCCCAGTTGGTATAGTTCTGATAAAACTTGTCGTACTCGCCGCCCACTTTGAGGGTATGCCGGCCGTGAATGAGCGTAACGATGTCGGAGACATTGTAATTTCCTTCGCCCAGAACGGCATCGATGTTGCCGTTCTCGCCGCATCCAGCGCCCAAAGCAGCGCATGTAGAGCCAGAGTTCGATCCTCCTACGTCAATGGTAATTTTGGGAAATACATTGGCCGGAGCATTGGTGCCGTAGGCCGGCTCAAGGCCAAGCGTGCTGGGATCGTTCTTGCCGAGGGAAGGCGGCTTGTACTTATCAAGCTCCCGACTCGCTCCCACACGAAACTCGTTTAGCATGGTCGAACTAATCGTATAGGTGTGCGTGAACTGGCCGGTCAGATTGTCGGTATTCCCATTCTGATACGACGTAGCGTCGGTCCCCAACAGAGGATCGGCCGGGACATAAGACACCACGTCGGGGAAATAATTGAAACTAAACGAGAGTCTTTGTTTCGAGGAGAGATTGTAATCGGCTTTGCCTGTGTACCACGTGGCCGTGCTCGGACTGCTGCCGCTGAACTTATAATTGTTGGTAAGGGGGCAGGTTTGTAGAGTGCTCGCCGACACCGCCACCGGACCGGGGCACCCCGCAACCCATCCCGGAGCGCTTGCGCCGGGAAAGTAGCTCTGAAGCTTTAGCGCCACGGCGTCTGGTGCCGCCAACAGCATCCCCGTGGGACTAAAGGCCGGGCCGGTAGCGCCCGTGATCCCGAAAAAATCACCCGCTTGTTCGGCAGCCGTCGGGTAAGTGTAGTTTGCCCCAGTGGGAGAACTCGCAGGGTTGCGCTGGTAGGCGAAAAAGAAAAACAGCTTGTTCTTGATGACCGGTCCGCCTACGGTGCCGCCATAGTTATTCCAGTGCTCGACGGCCTTGGTGCCGGTCTGATTAAAAAAGCCTCTCGCGTTGAGTGAAGTGTTCTGAATGTATTCAAACAGGCTGCCATGGAATTGGTTCGTCCCGCTCTTGGTGATCACATTAATGGAAGTAAGACCACCGCCATATGACGCAGGTGCGTTGCCTGAATTTATGCTCACCTCGCTGATGGCATCAACCGGCATAATGAAGTTGCTGCCGTTTTCATCTCGCGGAGCAGTGGCCGACGATCCGTCAACCAGAAAGTTCACGTTGTATTGCTGCGTGCCATTGACTCCGATGGCCTGACCGCTGGCCATGCCGCTGCCTCCGCCGTTATTCACGCCGGGAATGAGCTCAGTCAACCCGCGCCAGTCAGTGCCCACGATAGGCGCCGTGTGAATCGCCTCGCTACTAATGTTCACGTGTTGATCCGAGGTTTCCGTTTCGACCAGCGAAGCCTCTGCGTTCACCACGACCGATTCGGTGGTGGTGCCCACCTGCAGCGTAGCGTCCACGGCAAGGGTCTCGATTTGGAGAGCCAGCCCCTCACGCACAAAATTGCGGAACCCGGCCTTCGAGAAAGTAATCTTGTACTGGCCAATGGGAATGGAAGGCGCGTCATAAATGCCGTTGGAGTTCGTGGTTGCGGTCGTAGAAACCCCGGTTTGCACGTCGGTGATGGTCACCGTGGCTCCGGCGACGACGGCGCCTGAGGAGTCTATGACTGTCCCTTTGAATTCTCCGGTGTTCGCGCTCTGTCCAAATGCCAAACCGGTGGTTAAGCTTGCGGCCAACAGCAGCAGTCCCATACGGCCATAGTTGCCAATTGTTTCCAATCTCATCACGACCCCTCCTCAGCCTGATTCGCATTCAGACCCACGCCGAGCTCACGTTCGATCTGCCCACGCGAAATCTTCCGGCACAAAACCTGCGAAAAGAAACACACTTACCCGCTACTGGTGGGGAATCCTATGCTGAGGCAGCGAACCCGCGAATCCGCCAAAAGTCGTATTCACGAAAAGTATTTGGCTTGACAACGGATTACGACCTATGGAGGGGCCTAGAGATGGACTAAACCACGCTGCAGCGCCGTAACCACGGCCTCGGTACGATCACTGACGTCTAAGCGCACGAGAATGGCGCTGACATGGCACTTTACGGTGGCTTCTGTGATGCCGAGTAGGGAAGCGATGTCCTTATTGCTCTTTCCACTGGCCAGCAAGCGCAGCACTTCTTGTTCTCGGACGCTCAAATCGGAATCCGGCATACGCGACGCCAGCGCACGCGCGACCGGCGGCGGCAAAAAACGCCCTCCCTTGTGCACCCGCTGCAGCGCCTCCACCAAGGTTTGATAGGGCATACCCTTGATCACATAGCCTTGCGCCCCAGCCTCCAAAGCCCGATGAATATCTGCGTCGCCCTCATAGGTGGTCAACACAACGAACCGCGCCCCGGCGTGAGCGGAACGAATGGAGCGAATTGCGTCGACGCCGCTCATGCCCGGGAGCCTCAGGTCCATCAGGGTCACGTCCGGTTTGTGTTTGAAAAACAGGGTAACCGCTTCCTCTCCGCTGCCGGCCTGGGCCACAACCGTCATGTCCGAGCGCGCATTGACGATGGAGGCGACACCCACGCGCATGAGTGGATGATCATCCACAACCATTACCTTGATCTTCTCGACATTGCTCATTGTCATACCTGCGGCTTTCCATCAGCGACAGCCAATCCCTTGCGGGGAACGTGCAGGGTCAGTTCCGTTCCCACGCCGGCTCGGCTCTTGAGCGCGAGCGTGCCACCGATGCGCTTCACGCGCTCCCTCATGCCGACCAACCCATAGTGTCCGTTGGACGAGGCCGACACCGTGGCCGGGTCAAAACCTAGGCCGTCATCCTGCACCTGCACACTGAATTCGTTCTTCCCGAAATCAATACCCACCTGCACTTCTGTGGGCTGACCATGACGAATGGCATTGTGCAGCGCTTCCCGCACCACCATCAGCAGTTCGTGGGCTGTCGACTGGTCCAAATCAAATGGCCGTCCCGCCATCCGATACTCCACGGGCACTCCAAATTCCCGGCTGACTTGCTGCGTCATGGTCTCTAATATCGGGCCAATGGCGGTGGCAGAACCATCCGCGTGCCGCAGGTCCCAGACCGCTTCTCGGGCCTCGTTGATCGAGGTGCGCAATTGTGCGCGCGCACAGCTCAACAAGCTGTCCTTGTCCGAGGGTTCGGCCTCAGCGAGACTAGAATGCGCCTCGAGCAACGCCGAAACTCCCGCGCATCCCTGAATCAGGGTGTCGTGCATCTCCCTCGCCAACCGGTTGCGTTCGTTCAATACCGCCTGAAACCGCGCATGGACCTGGCGTATGCGGATTTCATGGCCGCCCCATACTGTAGCCCCGAGCAACATCAGGCAGCAACCGAGAAACCAAGGACTCCGGTAGAAATGCGGCCTCTGGACAATTTCGACCGAGCGTTCTGAGATCTGTCCGGGGTTATTCATCTCAAATGCCGCCACGCGGAAACGATAGTGTCCCGGCGGAAGATTTGTGTAGTACGCCACCCGGCGCGAGGAGGCATCTGTCCAATTCTTGTCAAAACTGTCGAGCATGTAGCGAAACCTTACTCGTTCCTGCGACCGCAGCTGAATGACACTGTAGTGCATTTCGATTTTGGCGTTGTCCGGCCCCAGAGAAATGTTCGCCAGGTCCGGCACTTCAATACCGTCCGCCACCACCTGGTCGATTACGGCCGGGGCCGGCGCGGACGGCTGAGCTTGGTCCGGGACTACGCGCACCGGGCCCTTGTTGCTGGCAAACCAAACTTCGCCCTGTGAGGTTACTACTCCGCCGGGCTTCTCGGCGCCGTACATCTGGGTTGTTTCCAAGCCATCGGAGATGCCATACAGCGTGAGTGAAAGCGGATGTGTCGGGTCATCGGCGATGATGTCCAACTCTCGCCGGCTGATGGCGGAGATTCCGTTCGGGCCGCTGATCCAGAAATTTTCCCGGCGATCTTCGAGCATTTCGTAGATGCTGTTGCTCGCGAGCCCTTGGGCGGTTGTGTAGTGGGCAAGTTTCCCAAACCGCCAACGATAGAGACCTCCGGTCCGCGTGCCAAACCATAGTCCGCCATCGGAGTCTTCTCGAATGGCCCAGATTTTTTCATTCTTGAGGGCTTCGGTCACCGGATCTTTGACAAAGCTGCCACCGTGTAAATGGCTGACTCCACGGTCGGTTCCAATCCAGACATCTCCATTGTGATCTTCCCACAGCGAACGTGTGCTGAAATAGCAAAGCCCGTCGCGCTCTTGGTAGTTAGTGAAACCGCCGCCCTGCCAGCGGCTCACGCCTTCATCCGTGGCGATCCACACGCTGCCATCCCGCCCTTGCAGAAATGCGCGCACGAAATTGTTCACCAGTCCGTCCTTGCTCATGTAGTGGACCAACTTGGTGCCGCTCTCGCGGAATACCCCTCTTCCTTCGGTCCCGATCCAGAGAGTACCCTCGTTGTCCCGGAACACGTTCCGCACGCGCACTCCGCTGATCCCGGGAAAGCGAATCTCGGTTGCCTTGCCATCGTGGAAGCGAAACAGATTCGCCGCCGCAATCCAAAGATCGCCGTTGTGGTCCTGATATACCGTTTCGGCGTCGTAGTCCCCGGCATCGGGCAAGGCAACCGCCTGGATTGGGGTCTTGCTCAGCCGCAGCATGCCCGCCTGGGTGCCGATCCAGATGTTGTTCTCAATATCTTCGAATAGGTTCAATGCGGTGTTGCTCGGTAGATTGTTGGGGGCCGTAATCTGGGAGAAGCGGTGCTCACGATATTTATAGATTCCGTGGCCAATGGTTCCAATCCAAAGAGTGCCATCCGAGGTTTCACGAAGAAAACGAACCGTTCCGCTCGTGTCCTTCACCCTGCGGAAGGAATCTGACCCGGCAACCATTCTGTACAAGCCGCCGATCGTGCCCACCCAAAGGGTTCCGTCTCGAGTCTGGACGATGGACTTGACGCGGTTCTGGCTTCCTTCTCCCTGCAAGCGGTATTCCTGCGCCGTGCTGCCGCTGAGGCACAAGAGTTTTGAGCCCCCCACCCATAAGCGCCCTTGGCTGTCCTCGCGAATGGCGTGCACCGCGACTAAGGGGACGCTATTTCCGTCGTCAATCCGTTCGATCCGTTCACCCGAGAATCGAAATAACCCGTCGTCGGTCCCGATCCAGATCAGCCCTTTGCTGTCCTGATAAACGGTACGCACGAAGTCATTCAGTAGACCATCCTTGGCGGAGAAGGAGCGGAACACACCATCCTTGTAGCGAATCAGGCCACCGCCCTCGGTTGCAATCCAAAGTGTCCCATCGCGCGCAACCGTCAGATTGAAAATGTTATTTTCGGTAAACGCGGGTGTGTTGTCACGGTCATACAAGACCAGTCGCCCACCGTCAAAGCGGAGCAACCCTCCGGTGGTTCCAATCCAGAGGTATCGGTCCTTGGTCTGGGCGAATGCCTGGACCGTCTGTTCAGGAAGACCGTCCTGCACCTGCCAAATACGATCGGTGTAGCCGGCAGGAGGGTCGTCGAGCGCCGGGGCCCTAGGGGGCAGCAGCAAGAGACACAGAAATATGCCCGCGGTAAGAGCGCGAACCATGGCGGCTTTCCCACCCTTCCGGCTGTGGATTATATCGTTTGCGCAAGATCTAAGGTAATACTGAATTTGCCCCCGAACGACCGCGGTGCGCGGCCTCTTGGTATCGAAGGACCGAGGGCTTCGCCCCTCTACTGGACCGGGAAGGTTCGATCGATGGTTCGGCGAGCTTGTGGTCCGCTGGTATTCCAATCCAGGATCTTCTCGGATGCAATTTCTCCCGTGGGTCGAACCAGAGCGAGATGCAACTGCAACTTGTGGGTTTGGGAATTACCCCCGACCTGACCCGAAACGGATTGCGTAGTGCTCAAGTCGGCAAGCCGGCGCTCCCCTCGGGAGAGCAGCTTGGTATCGTCGTAAATTTCCCAGCTCAGCCGGTAATCATGTAAGGGATAGGATGGAAGGCTACTCAAGGAGTTAGCCTTCACCGTAGCCGTAAACGTAGAGGGTACATCCTTCCCGCTGTTCCACTGGACGCTGACCGATGCCGGTGCGTTCATCTCTTTCCAGATGTAGTAAGACGGCTTTCGTTGACGATGCTCGTCGACCACGCCATGATCGACATACCCTTCTTCGAGGCCCAGCCGCACATTACGCCGCGATTTGTAGTCCTGATAACACCACAGGATCGCGCCCGCGATCCAGTCGCGCCGAGCCATTTCTGGCATTTGCTCCTGAATGATTTTCACCCTCTTGCGGTCGGCGTCTTCTTCGTCCTTGGCAAAAACTCCCGACAGGCCAAACTCAGAGATGATCACCATCTTGTGGGGGAACAGGCGATCAACCTTGTCGAGCGATGCTGAGAGCTCGTTTGCCGGTCCGTGCCAGCTGCCGAAATACTGGTTCATCATGAGAAAGTCGGCGTCGTTGGCGGCCGAGTCTTTCGCCTCATTCAGTTTTGGCAAGTTGTCGTCCGCGTAACTGACAAAGCGTCCGGGATCCAACTGCTTGATAAAGTCTCGCATCGCGCGGAAGTAAGCAATGCCGCCCGGCGTTCCAGTGTCGCTTTCATTGCACACGCTCCAGGCAAATATGCTGGGGTGATTGCCGGCCTGCTCAATCATTTCTTGCATCTGCTGTTTGGCCAAGGCAATGACTCGAGGATCGCTTAGCTGACTCTCGCTGAATTGCCACAGAGGGATTTCCGGAATCAGCAGGATCCCGTGCCGATCCGCGTAGTCGAGGATGAATGGATTTTGCGGGTAGTGTACCGGCCGAGTCAGTGTCACCTGCAAGGACTTCATGTCATCGTAGTCATAACGCATGGTGCCCGGCGTTTCGGCCAGCCCTTCCCACTGGGACTCTTCATGCCGCGTCAGCCCCGTCAGCCGCACTCGTTCTCCGTTCACCAGGAGATGGCGGTCACGAATCTCGATCTGGCGCAGCCCGAACGTGTCACTTTCTTGGTCGAGCACTTCCCCGCTTTCGTCCGCAATCTCCACCGCCATGCGGTAGACATTCGGATGGTCAATTCCCCAAAGCTTGGGAGCATTGATTTCGAGAGACAAATCGACTTCGGTGTCTGCGGGGACTACGGTGAAGGGACGGGTTTCGGTGGCCGCAATCCGATTGTCCGGGTCGTATGCGGTCAAGCGCACCGAGAGAGCGCTGCTGCCGCGTAGCCTACTGGTCAGGTAGATATGATCCTCGACGACCGCGCTGCCCGCACTCATCTGACTGCGGATCCTCTGCCTCTGGATTTCAATGGGCCCGGCCATGGTCAGCCAGACATCGCGCACGATGCCACCGTAGTCCCACCAGTCGTACCAAGCGTCGTGAGGAACCTGCTGACGCATGGCGAAACCGGGGATGGTCTGCTCCGTGATGCGATTGTCAATCTCAACCGCGAGGTAATTGGTGGATAGAAGATGGGGGGTGATATCCAAAGAATACGCTGTGTAGCCGCCTTCATGACGGCCAACCTCTACCCCGTTCAACCATATGCGAGAGGAATAGAATGTGGCGCCGAAGTGCAGTTCCACGTGCATGCCCGGCGATGGCCGAGGCACCTCGACCGTTCGGAAGTACCACGCCTTCCCGAGGTAAGCATCATGGGTTCCGATATTCCAGGTATGCGGCACATTCACAGACTCGGTGGCCGAAGGCAGATGCTTCTGCCATCCCGCAGCTTCTCCGCTGTCGTGCGCGTCGATGCAGAACTGCCAATCTCGATCCAAATCAATTCGGCTGGAGGCCAGAGCGGAGACACACAAGACGGACAGGATGATGGCGGTTCGAACACTTCGCTTCATGAATCCCCTAAATTTATGATGACCAATAATTTGCGATTCAACGATTCACAAGCTAGGACCCCAAATTCGACTGTCCGCAACCATACGTCTGCCCATAATTTCCGCCCTTGAGCGCACTCGAAATCTTAGTCTCTGCGGAACAACCCCGAATCCTACGAAAGTAGGATCGGGCGGAATCGGTAGCCGTCAGGGCAGCGTTCTCGGGGGCGACTGCAAACCACCCTGTCGAGGACGGTTGGGCCGGGAATCCTAGAGGTAAAGCGCCTATCGAAATTCAGTCACCGAGCGTCGATGGCAGGGCAAGCGTCACGGCCCGCCCGCTCAGTGCTCGACTGTCACTTCGTACCAAGTGGTCACAGGTGTTCCTACCGATATCTCCCACCCTTCTCCGTTTCTTGCGGCGCGAATCAATTCCCCGGTTGGCTGGCCTGAGCCGTCGAGCGGCTGCGCGGAGACAGCCTGGGCGCGATCTAACCCCCGCAGGGTGATCTGGCCAACCACCGGCTCAATCAAGGTAGGCGGCCCGCCCCACTCGGACAGGCTGCTTCGCCGCGGGTTCCATTGCATGCCTTGGTTTTCGACCCGCGATCCGAGCGTCAACAACAATTTGGAGGCATGAGAAATCGGCTTCGATTCAAGGGAGCTGATCACAATCGTGCAGAATCGATTCTCGATGTCCGCCGACAGATTGCTGACTGACTTGTCGTTCGCCCTCACAAATCCAATCAGCGCCTGAGACCGCGGAGTATCCACGGTCACCAGCCCGGTCATTTCTGACGAGCTGTACCACGCCAGTTGCTTGGTATCGGACACCATAGGATTGGAGACTCTGGGTGCCGCAAATGGACCGGTGGGTGCGTTCTCGAGCGAGAGAATGCGCGAGCCATGCAGCAGCGGCACAGCCAGAGGGAATCCGGGCGTGAAATAAGGACGATCCGTCGCCGGCAACAGCAGCGCACTGTCGAAAACCTGATCGCGGCTGTAGGACCTCAGAACGCTCGAACTGGCGGCGCTCACGTCCGCCCGCAGGAACATCAGGGCTCCCGCGGCCAGTTGCGGCATTTTGACGGGATCGAGCGAAATATCGAACGCATCTCCCACATAGGGCTTCCAGTCGCTCGACGCCTTGGGCTCAAAGGTGTACCAAAAGATGCCATCCCAATCCTGGAAGTCGCCGTAGGCGGCAAGAATCGGAATGCCTTCGCTCGCCCAATCGTTCGGAAATGGATTGTTGACTTCACTGACGGTGTAGGGTTTGCCGGCAACCGCCGTACGCGACAACTCGACGACGGTCGAATTGAATGGATCATTCACCATGGGGGCCTTGACCTTCTGTTCCCAGTCGTGTTGCCAGTAGGTATGTCCATCGGTAGTGTCGAACGATGAAGTCGCCAGCAACAACGGATATCCGCTGCCCACATGGCTGTGATCGGCGGTTGCAATAATTACGCACTTCACGCCCAGAGTGTTCGACAGGTAGGCCCGCATGTCCTCGAAGTAGCCGTGCTCGGTGGCGAGGAAGAACCGAGACTCCGCATAGAATCTATCTTTCGGGGCCCCCTCGATTTGCGCTCTGCCCTGGAGCAGGGGAACGGGGTCGTCTCCCGAGACTCCCGCGATGACGCTCAACTTCTTCCGCTCGTCGGAACTCAGGTTCTTTTCGAGCCACCGATTGTACAGGTCGGTCAGTTCATGGTCATAGTACGGCGTCGGACCGTGAGAACCCACCCAAAGTGCGTTCTCGTTGTTGATCTCGACGATGGCGACCGCCGGATCATTCGAGTATTCCAATTTGGTGTATGGGTTGTGGTGAGCTAACAGTTGCTTCGCATATTCTTTCTGCAGTTCAATCAGTCGAGGATCGTACAGGCTGATGCCTTTGGCTCCCTCGTGGATTTTTTCCCAATCCTCGACTCCATCGCCCGCTTTGAACGGCCGCCCCACCAGAAGATTGAAATCGATATAGATTCCCTGCTTCTCGAGTTCGGCGATGAAGTAATCCTCACGGTCGAACTGGTCAAGATCGAGGGCCCTGGTGTCATCGCGTTTACTGTCGACCAATCCCCTGGGCGTGGGCAGATCGAGAAACTGAAACCGCACCGAGTTCACGCCAAAGCGGGCGAGCGCCGCCGCCCACAGACGGGCGTCCTCCTTCGAAGGCACCATCACTGAGCCTTTGCTCCAGTCGGTAATGTTCATTCCCCAAAAGCGGATTCGTTTTCCGTCGCCGGTTACAAGATGCCCAGCTTGAGCGCGGACGAATCCGTGTTTCCCCGCCGGCCGGTCGAGCAGAAACGAGACATCCACCGGCGAATGCGCGAGAAGCGCCTTGCGATGATCCAAGGTGAACGGTTGCAGCCGGGCGTCGGTTTGTGCCAGCAGCCCGATTGCTGAACACAGCAGCCATGTCGCGAACCAATCGAACCGAAGACAACGAGTCATGGAAAATGCTCTCTTTCCCAATCACAGATCGCTGGCATTTGAGTTCTGTACCGGATGTGCGAAGGATTCAACGCTTTCCATCAAAACAATCGATGCTAAATCAATCAGCCGGCTTTCGCCTCCGCCATAAGTATGAGCGGATTCGGGCCCCCATGTGCTTGAATTGTGATAACGTCGCCCGGTCAAACTTCTGTTTTAGACGACAGTCGACATTTGGTCAGACTGCCGACCAGGTGAGGAATGAATCGACGAACTTTCGCTCAGACGCTTGCGGGGACGGTGGTCGGAGCTTGCAGCTTGGCCCACGGCCCCGATTTGTTCAGCGAGGACTCCATGGCTGTGGCAGACCAAGAGAAGGCAGTCTCCGGAGCGCCCTTCGAGCTGTCCGTCATGCTGTGGACGGTCTTCACCGATCTTCCTTTCGAGCAGCGGTTGGAAAAAGTGGCGGAAGCCGGATATCGCAATGTGGAATTGGTTGGCGAATACGACAAGTGGACCGAAGATGAATTCGAGCGCGCCAATCGAAAGCGCAAAGAACTCGGCATCACCTTCGATTGCACCGCCGGGTTAAAGCACGGCGTGAGCAACCCGGAACACAGAGAGCCCTTGCTTGCCGAACTGCGCCAAGTGCTGCCAATCATGGAGCAGATTGAGTGCCCGAGCATGATCCTGCTGTCTGGCGACCGGATCCCGGAACTGTCTCGCGAGGCCCAGCATCAGAGCTCGATTGACACTCTAAAAGCAGCCGTGGCCCTGGTGGAAGGCAAGTCGATCAATGGCAAGCCGGTCCGGTTGCTGCTTGAAACCATCGATCCCGAGGAAAACCCCCGATACTATTTGACCGAAATCGTCGAAGCACTGGACGTGGTTGAAGCGGTGGGTCACCCGCAAGTGCAACTGCTCTACGATTTCTACCATGAGCAAATTACTGCGGGCAATCTCATCCGAAAGTTGGAGAAAAGCATCCGGCATCTCGGACTGGTGCACATCGCCGACGTTCCCGGCCGCCATGAACCGGGCACAGGCGAGATCAACTACCAGAACATCTTTCGCAAACTGGCCGAGCTTCAATACACCGGGATGGCTGCCATGGAATTTCATCCCAGCGGCGATCCGGTCACGCAACTGCGGGTGGCACGCGATATGGCTCTGCGTGCGGGCAGCGAGCCGCTGGGCAAGAAAGCAATCTCCGCTTGAAACCCTTTGGTCGGGAAAGGCTAGGCAAGGGTCGGGTCTGGAGCCAATGAAAAGGCGTTAACCCGGATGGTGCCGCAGGGCTACAGAAAGCGCAAATCGGAAAAGACTGACGAGGCCAGGGTCACGGTCGTCGCTAGACGATCCCCGTGGAGGCGCTAATTCGTGACCGGGTCCCGGATTCCGCCGTCCCGCTATTTCGCGATGGCCGCGCCTCTGTTGGCGGTTTTTGCATCTCTCGGTGGCTCTCTCGGAGCCCAGACTCGGAGGAGCGACCTGACTCCGGAGACCGAAAACCAAGCTCCGTTCCGGCTGCGCGCAGCCAGCAATCTGGTTGTGGTTCGGGTTGTGGTGCGCGACGGGCAGGGCAAGCCGGTAGAAAATCTCAAGAAGGAAGACTTTAGGCTTTTCGATCGGGGCAGGGAGCAGTCCATTTCCCAGTTTGAAGTCGAGACCTCGCTGCCGCCATCGTCGTCTGCGGCGGTAGCCCACGCCCCGGGACCCGCAGCTTCACCGTTACAACCCGCTAGGTCCAGGAGGTTTCTGGCCTTGTACTTCGACGACCTGTTCACCTCCGACGCGGACCTGATCCAGGCGCGCGATGCGGCCGATCGTTCGCTCGCCGCAAACCTACACTCGGAAGACCGAGTCGCCATCTTCACCTCCACAAAAATGCTGTCCGACTTCACGGCCGACGCCCAGCAGATTCATGATGCTCTCTTGAAGCTTCGTGTCAGCCGAAGTGTGATCCCTGAGTGCCCAGATATCTCCGACTATCAAGCGCAGGAAATTGTGGATTCCGGGGCCAACCCGGTGAGTGATGCGATGCAGCTCGCCCTCGACGAAGCCATCCATCAGTGCCACATGACGAGGCCAGAAGCATTTCAAGCGATTCCGGCAATGGCGCGAAGCCTGGTGGACCAGACACAGATCCTGTCGCGAACCGGCTTGCAAGAGCTCGAAGGAATCGTGCGGTACCTGTCGCAGATGCCCGGCCAGCGCACCATCGTTCTAGTTTCGCCAGGCTTTCCCTCGCAGAGCGAACAGCGCCAACTGGACCGGTTGATTGGCCGCGCGTTACGCGCCCAGGTTGTCATCAGTTCGCTCGACCCGAAGGGATTGGCGCTGTTGCTGCGCGAAGCGGATGTGACCCGTGCGTACTCTCCGTCGGGCCGCCTCCTCGGGGCGCAGCAAGCCTTGGATTGGGGGCGAGAGCAAGTTGCTACCGATGTGCTGGCGGAGGTTGCGCAGGGCACGGGCGGGGAATTTTTTCACAACAATAACGACCTGAAAGTCGGGTTTCGCGGGTTAGCTGGCTCGCCGGTGTATTACATTTTGGCCTTCGCTCCCACCGACATGAAACCGGACGGCAAGTTCCACGTCTTGAAGGTCACGCTCGCCGAGAAGAAGAGGAGCCTTAGCATTCAGGCCCGCCGTGGCTATTTCGCACCCAAGAATGAAGTGGAAGCCGAAGCAGAAGCCCAGGAGAGGAACGCCTCTGACGATGAGGCTCTGGCAGGGGAGCAGATTCGAGAGGCGATTCTTTCCAACACCAAGGTGCGGCAGCTTCCGGTCGCATTGGAAGGGAAGGTTTCTGGAGTGATGGGCCAGAGATTCAAGCTTTCCTTGTTCGCTCACCTCGATGCGAAACCCCTTCATTTTCACAAAGAAGGAGTGCACAACCTCAACACAGTCACGTTCGTCTTTGCGGTTTTCGATCAGAAAGAGAATCTGGTGGATTCCCAACAGAGGCGAGCCAGGGTGAGTGTTCTCGACTCGCAATTACCGGCCCTTTTCGAGGCCGGAGTGGACGAGGACGTGACTTTCCAGCTGGAGCCGGGAGGGTACCGGATCCGTGAGGTCGTGACCGATTCAGAAGACCACCAAATGACGGCTGTCTCCTACAACGTGAAAATTCCCTAGACTCTGCGTTTCTGAAATGGAAAGCGAGGTTGTGAAAATGCAAACTGCAAACCTGGTTTGGCCCAAAGTCTGCCGGACCATCGTTTGGTTGGTGCTCGCTACCGGTTCGGCCGTTGCCGAGAATCAGGCGGTCCTTCTATGGCCGAACGGTGCACCGGGTTCGGAAGGCAAAACGGCGGAAGAGAGCGTGCGAGTCAATGAGAACGGCGAGCACATCGTGTCGAGCATCCACCGTCCTTCGATCACCCTCTTTCTTCCTGCGAAAGAGAAGGCCACGGGAGCGGCGGTCATCATTGCACCGGGCGGCGGACACCGCGAGCTCTGGATGGACCACGAAGGCTACAACGTGGCCAAGTGGCTGGGCGAGCACGGCGTGGCCGCCTTCGTTTTGAAATATCGTCTGGCGCGCGAAGACGGTTCGACCTACAGCGTCGAGGGGACCGAATTGGCAGACCTCCAGCGTGCGATCCGTCTGGTGCACAGCCGTGCGCAAGAGTGGGGTCTCGATCGGGACCGCATCGGTGTGATGGGCTTTTCTGCCGGGGGCGAGTTGGCCGCGATGGCCAGTACTCGTTATGACGCGGGCACCGAGCGTGCGGCTGACCCGATTGAGCGTGAGAGTTCCAAGCCCGCTTTTCAGGCACTCCTTTATCCGGCTATTCCCCATGGCATGAATCTCTCGAAACAGACGCCGCCCGCGTTTCTTGCCTGCGGCGAAGATGACCGTGCAGACATCGCGCAAGGACTTCCGGAGCTATACCTCTCTCTCAAACGAGCTGGCGCGTCGGCGGAACTTCACGTTTTCGCCCGAACCGGACACGGCTTCGGTCTGCGGGCTGGCAACCGGCCTCCGGTTTCCGATTGGCCCGAGCTTTTCCGTGAGTGGTTGGATATCGAGGGATTCCTGCAGCACAACTGATCCTTTCGCGTCCGATCCGGGGAAAGACCAGCCGCGGTAAACGTGTACTATACTGCGGGCGAAAGCCATTTTTGTGACTCGGTCTCGCCGAACTGCACCACGGTCTCGAGGCAAGGTGGTTCGGCAAAACCACGGCTCGACCCTATCGCTTGCCTCGAGAAATGAGGCCGTGGAGTGGGTACTCAGTCGCGTTCGAGCTACCGGTCGCAGCAAAATCGGGCCCGCAAGCTGTCCCTTGACGGGTTGCGGCGGGCAAGACTAGATTGGCAGCAAGCGTTTACTTTCCGAACCCCACGGGCGGCAGAGAGGTTCTGGCGTCAATCGGGAGGAAGGGAGTCATGAAGAATCCGTCGCGTCGTCGGTTTCTCAAGCTGACCGGGCTGACAGCGGGATCGGCTCTGATCGCGCGTTCGACGCCCTCCTGGGCCGATTCTTCGCCTGCCGCGGCGGTCACGCCCCCTTTGTCTTTGTTCCACTACTCGCAGGTACAGCTCCTCGATGGCCCTCTGCGCTCCCAATTTGAGCACAATCACGACTTGTTTCTACATCTGGATGAAGACGCGCTGCTCAAACCATTCCGCGAGCGCGAAGGCATGCCTGCGCCGGGGCCGGACCTGGGCGGCTGGTATGACAACGGCGATGACTTTAACGCCGCGGACAATTTTCATGCCTTTGTTCCCGGGCACAGCTTCGGGCAGTACCTGTCCGCGCTGGCGCGCGACTACGCGGTGACCGGATCGAAGGCTACGCAGGAAAAGATTCACCGGCTGGTTCGCGGTTTTGCCGAAACCGTGGAACCGCAGGGCAAGTTCTATGTGGGCTACCACCTGCCGGCCTACACCTACGACAAGACCAGTTGCGGCTTGATCGACGCGCACGAGTTCGCCGAGGATCCGGATGCGCTCGATGTCCACTGGCGNNCCTATACCCTTCCGGAAAACTTTTTTCTGGCCTACCAGCGCAGCGGAGACTCCCGGTATCGGGATCTGGCGGTGCGCTTCATCGAAGAAGACTACTTTGGTCCGCTGGCGGAAGGAAACAACGTTCTGCCCGGGGAACATGCCTACAGCCACGTGAATGCCCTGAGCTCCGCGGTACAGTCGTACTTGGTGCTGGGGCAGGAAAAATATCTGCGGGCGGCCAGCCAGGGTCTTCGCATGGTCGAGGAGCAGAGCTATGCGAGCGGAGGGTGGGGGCCGGATGAAGCCTTCGTGGTGACGGGACAGGGAGCGCTCGGAGCCAGCCTGGAAAGCACGCACTCCAGCTTCGAGACCGGTTGCGGCGCATACGGACACTTCAAGATCACGCGCTATTTGCTGCGGATCACCGAGGACTCGCGCTATGGCGACAGCATGGAGCGGGTGTTACACAACACCATCGCTGGAGCGACTCCGATTCTGGCCGACGGAACGACGTTCTACTACGCCGACTACAATGACAACCGGGCATCCAAAGTGCACTACAAAGACAAGTGGCCGTGTTGTTCCGGGACGTTTCCGCAGTTGACGGCCGACTACGGCATCAGTTCCTACTTCCGGAGCCAGAATGGCGTCTACGTGAACTTGTTCATTCCCTCCCGTGTATCGTGGTCGCAGGGCGGGACTCCGTGCACGCTGAGGCAAACCACAAAGTACCCGGCCGCGAACACCACGCAGCTCGATTTCGGCCTGTCGCGTCCAGAAACCTTCACGGTGTATGTCCGTATCCCGGAGTGGGCCGGGGCGGGCACCCGGGTTTCGGTGAATGGCCGCTCCGCCGGCCGCGAACTGGTAGCCGGCAAGTTCATGGCTCTCGAACGCAGGTGGAAGGATGGGGACCGAGTGGAGGTGGAGTTCGAAATGCCGTTGCGGCTGGAAGCGGTAGACGGGCAAAACCTGAACCGGGTGGCGCTTCTGCATGGCCCGATCGCTTTGCTCGCGGTGGGCAGTATGCCTTCGCGAATCAAGCGCGAGCAGTTGCTGGCGGCGACCCGAGTCGCTCCCTCGGCAGAGGATTGGCGGGTGCGAACCGACGAAGGAAGGTTCACGCTGCGGCCCTTCGCCTCCATCATGAGCGAAAATTACCGTTTGTATCAGACGGTGGAAGGATGAACGCCCCAGCCCTGGCATCGCCGTCGGTCCCGGAGCGCGGACTCCCCGTGCGCGATGGGAGAATCGGTTGCACGCTGCCGCAGAAGTAGAGAGCGCTGGCGCCGACGATCTTGGTTTTCATGATCTTGATTCCGATAATCTTGATTCCGATGATGGGGTGGCACTGCACCGCCCGCGGGCCCTCTCCTCTCCACCGTAAACACCCGAAGGCCCCGGCATAGAAGGCCCTGTGAGAAAGAGGACTGAATGATCGAGTTGGGCAATCTGGAAGCCTGGTTTGTCACCGGAAGCCAGCACCTCTACGGGCCGGAGACGCTGCAGAAGGTGGCAGAACACGCCGCGGCGATCGCCGGGGCGCTGGGGGCATCGCAGTCGATACCGGTGAAGATCGTGTGCCGGCCGGTGATGACCAGCAGCGAATCGATTCGTGAGTTGTGCCTGGAGGCCAACCGTTCGCGGAACTGCGTCGGTCTGATCACCTGGATGCATACCTTCTCGCCGGGCCGCATGTGGATTGCGGGTCTGCGCTCGCTCGATAAGCCGCTCGTGCACCTGCACACGCAATTCAATGAGCAACTGCCCTGGTCGACCATCGACATGAACTTCATGAATCTGAACCAGTCGGCGCACGGCGACCGCGAGTTCGGATTTATCGCCACCCGCATGCGGCTGAGGCGCAAGATCATCGTGGGGTACTGGCAGGATGAGGCGGTGCATAGGGAGATGGGTTGCTGGATACGGGCCGCCTGCGCCTGGCACGATGCCCGGCAGCTGAAGATCGCCCGTTTCGGCGACAACATGCGGAATGTGGCGGTGACCGAAGGCAACAAACTGAATGCGGAGATCCAACTGTGCTATTCGGTCAACGGGTACGGCGTGGGAGATCTGGTCGAGCAGGTGCGGCAAGTCAAGGACTCCGCGGTCCAGGAACTGGTTGCGGAATACGA
>PKYX01000208.1:0-6338 GCA_003132825.1 Acidobacteriaceae bacterium | reverse complement strand
GCGAGTCTTTGCGCGAGGCGGCCCGAATCGAGCTGGGGCTGCGGCATTTTCTTGAGCAAACCGGATCGCATGCCTTCACCGATACGTTTGAGGATCTGCATGGCCTGGCGCAACTCCCGGGGCTGGCGGCGCAGCGGCTGATGGCCGATGGGTACGGCTTTGGCGCTGAGGGAGACTGGAAAACCGCGGCCCTGGTGCGGGCGGCGAAAGTCATGAGTCACGGCCTCAAGGGAGGCGCGTCATTCATGGAAGACTATACCTATCATCTGGGAAAAAACGGCCAGGTGCTGGGGGCGCATATGCTCGAAGTGTGCCCCTCGATCGCAGCCGGCAAGCTGTCGGCCGAAGTCCATCCCCTGGCGATTGGGGGGAAACAGGACCCCGTCCGGCTGGTATTTACCGCAGCCTCCGGCAAGGCGGTGAATGCCTCGGTGGTAGAGTTGGCGAACCGCTTCCGGATGATCGTCAATCAAGTGATGCTCATGCCGCCCGAGCACCCTCTTCCCGCGCTGCCGGTGGCGCGGGCCGTCTGGGTGCCCGAGCCCAACCTGAAGATCGCCGCCACGGCCTGGATCTTGGCAGGCGGCTCGCATCACACTGCCCTCAGTCCGGCCTTGACCCCGGAACACCTGGAAAACTTCGCCGCTATGGCTGGCATGGAATACCTGCTGATCGACGCGGATACGAAACTGGCGGATTTTACCCGCGAACTGCGCTGGAATGATCTCTACTACCACATGGAGAACGGGTTCTGAAGGGCGAGCGCCGGGCGCTGGTCGCTCCTCCTTCCCCCCCCGACCGCGGCCCCGGCGAGGGAGCGGATCCGCGCTCCTTCCCAGGTTACTTGTCAGCCGGGACAGCGGCCGTTCCCTCAGTCGGTTTCGTCTTCGCGCGGGCGTTGTCGATCTCGCTGAAGACCGAATCATTGGCAGACTTGGTCAGGCTGCTGGTAGCGTGGAATTCGGCGGTCGCCTCGTCTTTCCTTCCCATGGCCTGGTACAGCCGCGCCAGCCGCCAGTGAACCTTCACATCGTTCGGGCTCAGCTTGACTGCCACTTTCAGTTCCCGCAGGGCGTCATCTCGGTGACCGGCATCGGCATATAGGATGCCCAGATCAAGATGTGCGAGTTCCATCCCGGGGTTGATCCGGATGGCCTTCTCAATCAGCGGAAGGGCGGCCTCGGGGTGGTTCATTTTCATATTGGTGTCCGCCAGGTAGACCAGAGCCTGGGCATTGTTCGGGAGGTTGGCCAGTTCGGCCTCAAACTGCTGGGCGGCCTCTTCGTATTGGCTTTGGCACCACAACAGGTAGCCCAGACCGAAGTGCACGTTGGGCTCTTGCGGATTGGCCTTGGCAGCGGCCCGGAACTGCTCGGTGGCGCCGTCATGGTCCTGCATCTCGTCCAAGGCCTCCCCGGCCAGCATGTCGGCCTCCGCCGACTCCGCATTTAACATCAGAATCTCGTGATAGACGTCGAGAACGCATTGAAACTGTTTGGCCCCCAGGCAGCTGTGCGCCAAAACGAGGCGGAAAGGAAGGTTCTGCGGATCGCTGGCCGTGGCTTCTTTTAGATAAGGAATCGCTGCCGCGTATTCGTCCATCCCATAATGGGCCATCCCGAGCAGAATCGTCAGACGCTCGGCCTCGGGGGAGGATGGGGGCTGGCTCTTGAGCAGCGAATCGAATGTGGGAATGGCCTCTTTCAACTCGCCGGCCTTGAAGAGCGCGAGGCCGAGGTTCATCCGTAAGCCGGGCATGGTCGGATTGATGGCCAAAGCCTTGCGATAGAGGGGCACAGCTTGCGCGTAGCGCTCCTGGCGAGCCTCGAGGAAGCCCAGATGGGCGTACCCCTCAGGATTCGCAGGCTGAACCTTCACAAAAGCGCGCCACGCAGCCTCGGCCTCGGCATTCCTGCCGGATTGCTCGAGGGTAATCGCCGTCTGGCGTTCGCCCGCCCCCAGGACAGACTGGCCCGCGCAGCAGGCAACTGCCATTACCAAGATCAGAATCAGGGTGGGCAGCCGGGCAATTCCGAGTGGCACAACCCGCTTCACGCGCACCTCGATGCATATTCTCGCTTGTCGGGAAGGCGGCGCGCAACCCGGGGATCAGAGCACCGCGCAGCAGAAAAAACTGGGCGCGGCAGGGAATGCCGCGCCCAGGCTAGGCTTGGTTCGGTCTCAGAAACTGAACTTCGCGCCNNGTTGATCCCGTATCGACGTTTTGGAATTCCGTGTGGTTGAAAACGTTGAACCCCTCGAACCGCAATTCCAGCATCGGTCCTCTTTCGCGGGAGGTCAACGCAATCGCTTTGAACACGGAAAGATTGAAGTTGAAAAGCCCCGGTCCGACGACGTCGCCTTTCGCGGCGTTGCCAAACCCTTGATTGGGACCGCCGTTCCAGGGAGCGACAGGACTGGCAAAAGAGCTGGCGCTAAACCAGGCGTTGACTGTCTTGGGGTAGGAGATGGGAGCCACCTGGTTCGGACGGTTGGGAGTGCCACCGCCTAAACCAAGAGTGTCGGGGCCGTTATAGCCAATGTAAAGCCCCGTTCCCGACTGTGCGACCGTGATCCCGGAAACCGACCAGCCTCCAAGGGCGCCGTGCAGGAATCCGTTGGAGCTGTGCGCGTAGAACGGAAGGTTGTAGATGTAGTTGGCGTTGAAAATATTCCGCCGGTCGAGGCCCCCGTTCCCGCGGTCATATTTTATGTTGAACGGATCTGAGATCCCGTTGAGATCATTGCCCACTTCATCGATCTCATGGGACCAGGTGTAGGCCAATTGCACGGTAAGTCCGTGCCGGTTCTCCATGCGCAGACCTGCCTGGAGCGAGTCATAGTCGAAATTGGTCTGGGTCTCCTCCTGCTGAATGTTGCTGAAGCCAGGGAAGACTCGGAATAAGTTCGCGTTCAGCGTTCNNGTTCCATTGGCAACGCCCTCGCGATCATCGTAGGGATCGGCGGGGTTGTTGGGATCAGTTAAGGGCAGAGTGTTGACCTGTCGGTCATCGCTCTGGTCCCAGCCTCTCGAGCCAACATATTGCACGATGGCGACCACCGATGGGGCGATCTGGCGTTGCAACCCCAGACTGTACTGCGCCGTCCCGGGTGGCTTGTAGGCGTAATCCAGATTCATCAGCTGGGAGGGGAAGGTCTGAGTCGTGGTTGCTCCCGTGATCGCGCTGGTGTTGGGGTTCGAGAAGTAAACGTTGGTGGCAGAAGGAATATACGCAAAGGGCGGATTCAAGGCAGCGTTGTATACGTCGTTGCCCTGAACGCGCTCGTAGAATATGCCAAAGCCGCCGCGCAATACCGTCTTGCCATCTCCGCCGAGGTTGTAGGCAAAACCGATTCTCGGTTCAACCGTGTAGTAGTGGTTCTGCACCACTCCAATAGGAAAGCCATTGACACCGGCTTCCCGGATGCCATTGAGATAGAACGACTGGCCGCCGAACGACGTGAGTGAAGCCGGATCCAGGGTGCCCGCCGCAGTGACCGGATTACCGAGCGCTGGGTTGTAGTCCGCGGCAACGAAATTCGCAAATTGGTTATATCGTTCGTAGGCATGCGGCATGGCGTCGTATCGCAGTCCGATGTTGAGAGTCAACTTCGGACTGATGTGCCAGTTGTCATTGGCGTAGGCGCCATAGTTGTTGTTAACCCAGTGTTTGCCAGCCAGAAACTGCAGTTGGGTAAAGCTGGCGGCGTCGCCGAGCAGGAAATTGACATACGAATCGCCGGAAAATGTGCCCGCGGTGAAAAGGGCGGTCCCTTGCGTGTTGGACTGGAGTTGCTGGTTCTTCGGGTCATGCAACCAGCTGACGCCAAACTTGAGCTGGTGCTTGCCGCGGCTCCAGGACAAGTCGTCTTTAGGCTCATAGCCAAAGTAGGAGTTTTTCCAGGGAAAGTAGCTGGAACTCCAGTTTGTATTGTAGGGCCCTTGCAGATCGATCTCGGGCATGCGGGCGCCGTCGTTATCGGAGAGCGGGAAAAAGGACGTAGCCGTCCATCCAGCGGGTTGGGTAAATTGGCTGTTGGCGCCGGCCGTGGGACTCAGATGAATGGTGTTGCCGCTGAAAAGGAAGCTGGTTTCATTGAGCAACGAGGGCGAATAGGTTTGCGTCAGCTTAATGACCGACGACCAAGACGGGTTGAGCATTTGCGTGCCTACCGTCGGATAACTACTGTCGCCCCATAACGGCGGGAAATAGGTCTGCGTGACCGCGTCATGGAGGTAATGGCCCATCAGTTGGAACTTGCTGTTGATGGTGTGGTCGATGCGAACCACGTCTTCCCGAACATTGGTCGGCTGAGGAATGGCCGATATGTATTGACCGGTGCCAAAATTTGGGTGGGGGAAAGTGCCCGCACCCAGTTCGAGAACCGCGTTTTGGTCGATGAGGTTGGCCGGGATCGTGTTCCCAGGAAACGGGCTTCCAGGCGTCAAACCATCCGTCGCGTAGAGGGCCAATTTGGCGGGGTCCGTGGTCATCGGAACCACCGGGACTGCGCCGCCGGCTGGAGGGGTATAGGTTAACGGTGCCCCGGCTGTGGGGAAATCGTTGGCTGCGATGGTTCTCTGAATGGAAGGCGTACTGCCTTCAATTTGCCTTCGCCATTCCTCATTCACAAAAAAGAATGTCTTCTTCCCTAGCGGGCCGCCGAAATTGCCGCCCGGCTCGTTCAGCCGGAACTCCGGCTTCGCCTGGCCCGCGGCATGCGTGAAATAGTTATTGGCGTCAAAGTCTTCATTCCGGTTGAACTCCCATAGTCCTCCATGGAATTGCGAGCTCCCGGATTTGATGACCATGGTAATGGTGCCACCGGAGCCGATACCGTAGTCCGGACCGTAGTTGCTCTCGAGAGTCTGGAATTCGGAGAGGGCGTCGACCGAGGGCAGCGAGCTGAAGCAGCCGCCGCAACCGCGATCGTTTAGTTCGCCACCATCCAAAAGGTAGATGTTGTGCTCGGTGCGGGTTCCGTTGAAACTGATGCCGTTCGCGCTGGTCAGAGCATTCGCCCCGCTATAAGCCGGCAGGTTGGTGCTCACGCCCATGCCCAAGGCTGCAAGCGAGGTCACGTTGCGGCCGTTGGTCGCCAGCTGGGTCACCTGCTGGCCGCTGATGAGGTTGCTGACCTCGTTGGTCTCGGATTGGACCTGCAAGGCGTCGGCTTCCACGCTGACCGTCTCCTCGCTCTTGCCAACCTTCAGCGAGATATCTTCTTTCAGAGTCTGGTCGACGTTCACCAGAATGTCCGTCTTGCTGTATTTCTGAAAACCGGCTACCGCGGCGTCCAGGGTGTAACGCCCTACGCCCACGCCCGGGAAGAGATAGATCCCCGAGGCATTCGAGATAACCTGTCTTACCTGCCCGGTCGCAGTGTTGGTGAGAGAAATACTAGCGTTCGCCACCACCGCTCCGCTGGAGTCTAAGACGGTTCCAGTTACCGAGGCGTTATCCTGCGCCCAAGCCCCGGTCGCTAACACTAGGAGCATGGCGAAGAACGCGAACAGCACCGCCAGAAACCTCCATGCCGGTCTTTTCGCCCCGGAAAACCCCGGGATACGCCGACTCTGGGTCGTGACATGATTCATACTTTGCCTTCCTTTCCCACGCTTATGTGTTCCACGCTTATGTGCTGTGATCGCTTCATCGTTAGTTCGGATCTGGGGTGAAAAGTGCATCGCGAGCCGCAGCGTCTCGAGCTTTTTAGGCTCAGTAATCGTTTTCTCGGATCCGAAAAATTTTTAACCCCTTTGCTATGAGCTTGTCAAGACGTATTTTCTAGCCCCCCTGCAACCGGGAAGGTTTCCACGTGAAATCGCGTGGCCGCACCTTTATTTGCCTTGGCGGCAAATGCCGCGGATTGACTGATCTTGGGGATCCATGGCGGTCCCCGCAGACCCGGGATTCAGTGGGCGGAGAGAGCATCCTAAGTAATCGTTTACGTTCTGCCTGGGCCTAGTCCCCATAGGCGATTCTCGTTGCGGAAACGTCTTCGGGAGGGGCGCGCGTAACCCTTTCCTCAAATGAGGCTCGGAGGGGGATTTGGAGTTCGGTTGGTGGCCTGGCAAGATCGATGGCGAAGCGAGCAGTGCACAGCAGCCCGTAAGCCTCTGGCCGCCCGGTATATTCCTCGGGGACGAAATCAAAAAAAACCACCGGAATCCCCCCTGCGCCGTTTTGCGTTCCATGGCCGACCGAGCGCCGTGCCCGGACCGTCAACAGAAAAATCCGCCGCCTCCAATTTTTCCGATGAGGCAACCGCCCTTCACCATCACGTCCCCCCGGCTGTCGCGGCTCCTCGCGAGGCTCAGGGCCGCTCCACATTGG
>PKYX01000308.1:8547-8925 GCA_003132825.1 Acidobacteriaceae bacterium | reverse complement strand
AATCGAGATACAATCCCGCCATGCCCATGACCCCGTTTATGGAGAGATTTCCGGAGCTGGGAGCTCGGGAGACGCGGTCATTGACGGTCACCCGGAGAAGCGATTTGCCGGACGGAGATTATGGTTTTATCGAGTTGTATTGCAATGAGCCGGACTGCGACTGTCGGCGGGTAACGATCTTCGTCCTCCTACCCGACACGGGATGGAAGGTTTGGGCCACCCTCAGCTATGGATGGGAAAGTCTGTCCTTCTATCAGAAATGGGCCAGCGCTCCCGAGCCTCTGGATCCGCTCGAATGGCAGGGCCCTTATCTCGACCCGTTGGCCGAGCAAACCCAGTACGCGCCCGTGTTTCTGGATCTGTTCAAGGTTATCCTGC
>PKYX01000308.1:0-8486 GCA_003132825.1 Acidobacteriaceae bacterium | reverse complement strand
CCGCCGTTGGCAGGCCGTAGCGTTTCCTCCGTTGGCCTTGCTCAGATCGATTCCTTCCAGCAGCAGAACCAACTCCCGGGCCGCGATGGCTGGGGTGCACCGGAACTTTGTGGGGCGGCCGCGCGCGGTGCGCAGGGTGCACAAAACATTTCACTCCTGAACCTCACGAAGCTCTCCCCAGCCCTGAAAGTCCGGCCGGCCGGCCTTATCAAGACCATCCCTTGACTCGTGTGGTCAATATTGAACAGAAACTGGTTAGCGACTCTGGCAAGCTAGCCCCAGACCATTTGTGGCTGTTAGGTCCCAACGTTTCTAATGTCTCTCCTTAGCCCAGCCGGGGGGCGCCCAAAATCCCGGCCTTTTTTTGCCTTGGAATAAGAGCAATGCCGCATAGCGGGATTGTTCTTCTCGCGCCAGAGGCGTTTTTTCAATCGGTCACACAATTCACCGCGCCTTCATGCCCCCGGGAGGTGCAAAGGCAATATTGTCGTGTGCGCGACAGAGTAGCTATACGGCCGTCACGCCGCTAGGGCCGACATGATGGCCGCTTTTCCCGATCCGGGGATGTCTCCCTGCGACTGCTTAAGTCGCGCTGGACAGAAAGTTTTTCATCTTTGTACAAGGTGCACTGCTGACCGTGGTACGGTGTAGTGGCTTTTACGGTCCGTCTTTGAGCTCGCAGGCTGCCCTCAAGCCTCAGCCCGCATCATAGATTGACGGTTTCCAGGCGGGAAATGGACAAACAGTCCGCGTCGCGTGGAGACCGCGAGGATGAGGGCCAGCCCGGGAGACCCCTGCCAAGTACGCCTCATTGCTCAGACCCCCATTCGAACATTTGACTGGAGAGCCGTGAATGTCTACCAATTCGTCGCGCGACCCCTTCGGGGAAGCCGATCTGTCGCAAGACCGGCAGACAGCGCGGCACCTTCCAATGGATTCAGATGTATGGCGTCGCTTCAAACTTGGTGACGAGCAGGCCGCAGCGGATCTCTATGACCGCTATTCGCAACTAATATATAGTGTTGCCCATCAGGTCTTGCGCGATCCTGGAACATCTGAGGATGTTCTTCAAGAAGTATTTCTCCAGCTCTGGCGAGTTCCGGACGCCTTCGACCCCGCCAAGGGCACTTTGGCGGCGTGGCTTACCGTAGTATCGCGGCGACGAGCGATCGATCGGCTGCGGAAACGCAGGGCGGAAACGGACGTTGCCGACCTGGTTGTATCCGTCGAGGCAACGCAATTGGCTGACGCAGCCCTGAATCAGATCAGTCACAAGGTCGGCGCGCTTCTGGCGGACATGCCCCAGAAATTGCGAGTCGCCTTCGAATTGGCCTTTATGCAAGGATTGACGCACTGCGAGATCAGTGAGCGATTGGGATCTCCTCTTGGAACCATAAAATCGCGGATCCGGCAGGCGCTGGACTTCATTCGCAAAAAGCTCGACGGCAATCGAGCCAACAGTAATGGCAACGGTCATGTTTGATAAACCTCATCTGGTTTCGACGGACGAGACTGCGGAACAAGCAGCCCTGTACTGCTTGGGAGATTTCTCTCCGGAGGCCAGCAAGAGGTATGAAGAGCATTTGTCCTCTTGCGCCCCCTGTCGAGCCGAGGTTGAGCAGTGGTCCGCCGTGATTGCTGAACTTGCTCTAGCTGACTCGGGCGATGTTCCCTCAAAAGCACGCACAGACTTTTTGACTCGGGTTCGCGAAGAGAAGGCCAAAGGAAGGCATTGGGCTAGGCTCAGCAGCGTGATCATCACGCCTCAACTCTCCTCTCGTCCCGTCCGGGAGAAAAACCGTGGCCAGGTCAGTGCCGCCCTCGATCAGCTGGCTATCAGACTTTCGGGAATTGAGCAGGAATTGCTGGACGCAGTGGTTCGTGCCGCCCTCGAACTATGCGACGCCGGCACCGCGGGTTTCAGTGTGCTCTATGACGAGGAACAGGTGTTTCGATGGGATGCCCTGGCCGGGGCACTCGCCGGAGCCAAGGGAGGAACGACCCCAAGAACGTGGAGTCCCTGCGGTACGACTCTCGATCTTGGGACGCCGCAGCTTTTTTCCAATCCAAGTCGCTGCTTTGAGTACTTCGCAGATGCTCCTCAGCAGATATTCGAAGGCTTGGTGGTCCCCGTCTATGTTGGAAGGAAGCCGCTAGGTACGTTGTGGGTCGCATCCCATGATGACCGCAAGTTCGACAAAGAAGATCTGCAAGTTCTACAGACCTTCGCCGATTTTTGCGGTACTGCCGTCGGAATAATGCGGGGACGACATGCAAAACAAGATTCAGACGCCAAGTAGCTGATCGAAAGACCTTGGCGTTGAAAGCCTTCGCCCGCCAAGCATTGATCCGCCCGCCCTCACGCCAATTGCTCGTTACCTAGGACTCGCTGCGCGCCTACAGTAAAGGACCGCCCAATCCCGTTTCGTGCGGTCGTCCTTGTCTGTCCGTTGGGAGTGCTTCACCAAGAGCCCAGATCTCAGCGTCGCGCCGCTGAACCTGATTGAGCAGACTCTGAATAAAAGAAATATCTCATTCGCACATCCGAGTTCAATCTTCACTCGTTCCTTAGAGATGGTGGATCAAATGAGGGAGGGCTTGTTGCAGAAAGCCCAACATCCATCTATTAAGGAGAGTAAATCGTGGACAAGTTGAGTGCACTCATCAAGTTAGGCCTCTCGCGCCGCAAGTTCCTGGCTGGAGTGGGAGCCACCGCAGGAGCAGCCGCGGCGTTGAACCTTGTCGGATGTGGCGGCAGCAGTACGGCCACGCCCACCCCCACCCCCACACCCACTCCTTCCGCACCGACTGATGCCGACATCCTCAACTTTGCTCTCAATTTGGAATATCTGGAGGCGCAGTTCTACCTTTACGCGGCGACGGGTTCAGGCCTTGCAGCCTCCGATACCACCGCGGGCTCGGCATCGCCTTACAAGACCGTGGGTACGGTCACCGCGGGCGAAGCTGCTGCAGTCCCGGACCTTACAGGTCCACAACAGGAGATTCTGAACGAGATCGCCTTCGAGGAACAGGCGCACGTTCGGTTCCTTCGCAGCGCGCTCGGTTCGGCCGCGGTCCCTATGCCCGATATCGATCTTTCCTTTTTCGGTCCGCTGGCGGTTGCGGCCACCATCACCACAGCCGCCACTGGGGCAGGATCCTTCAATCCCTTTTCCAGCTTTGACTATTTTCTCGTTGGTGGTTTCATCTTCGAGGATGTAGGGGTAACCGCGTATTCCGGCGCAGCTCCGCTGATCAGCGCGGCGGGCGTCGCCGCGGGATATCTCACCGCAGCCGCGGGTATTCTGGCCGTCGAGGCCTACCACGCCGGCTACATCCGCACCTCGCTCACCGGACGAGCCATCGCTGCGGGATCCGAGAGCGCATATCCCTACCTTGGCGCTGCCAATCTGGTGGAGGATCTGCGTGCGACGCTCACCGTCGGCAACAGCGCAGCCCCTTCAACGACAGGGTCGGTTGAGACGTTGCTCACCTTGCCGACAAGCCTGACCATGCCGAGTTCGATCGTTGCGGCTAGTGCGGCCAACGCCGTTGGCTTTGCACGCACCGTGAACCAGGTCCTGCACATCGTCTACGGTTCGCCAACGGTCGGGGCGAAGAACGGCGGGTTCTTTCCCAGCGGCGTTAACAGCGTCTTCGCCACCACCACAGCCTAAGCAGCACCTATTACCCAAAGGACGGGAAAATTCCATGGCAAATCAAGAGACTCAAGTTCTGGATGACATCATCACCACGGGTCGGCGCAAGATGCTGACTCTCAGCGTAGCGTCGCTCGCTGGCCTGATGATAGGCGCGAGCGCCCCCCTGGCGAAGGCCGCAACCGCATCCTATACGGACGCAGACATTCTTAACTTCGCCCTCAATCTCGAGTATCTCGAGGCGAATTTCTATTACCTGGCGGCCTTCGGCACTACCATCGATAAGCCAAACGCCGCATCCATGGCGGTCGGCGCCCTGCAAATCACGCTCTCCGGAACCGTAGGCACTCCGGGCACCGTTTCGGGCGGCAGCCAAGTTCCCTTCACCACCATTCCCGTCGCGTCCTATGCGATCGAGACGGCCGTCGAAGAGGGCAAGCATGTCCAGTTGCTGCTGACTGCGCTCGGCAGTTCTGCCGTCGCCCAGCCTGCCATCGACCTCGGCACATCCTTCCAGACACTCGCTACCGCGGCGAACATCCCCAATGGTGCGAGCTTCAGCCCGTATGCCAGCGATGACACCTTCCTCGTCGGTGCCTACGTATTCGAGGATGTGGGCGTCACTGCGTACCATGGGGCGGCCTCGCTGCTCACCATGTCCGCAAACCTGATGACCGCCGCCGGCATCCTTGCGGTCGAGGCCTATCACGCCGGTCTCATCCGAACGACCATCAACTATATCGATCCAACCGGCACGAGCATTGCTGGTTACACCAACCTGATTTCGACACTCCGTGCCGCGCTCTCAATGGCGGGTCTGCTCGGCGTGGCACCCGGCCCATTCGACGCAAACCCCGACGACTATGGGTTGGCGCCCTTTTCGGTTTCGCTCCACGGTGGTGCCAACGCAATGGCAACACGCCTGACCGATGCTGATCCAACCAACGTTATCGCCTTCGCTCGCAACACCACCCAAGTCCTGAACATCGTCACCGGTGGCGGCGCGGTCAACGGTACCACCGTCGTCAGCCCTGCCATGGGAGTGTTCTTCCCCGCAGGCATGAATGCAGGCCCCAACGGCTTCAAATAGAAGCAGACAAGTCGCAAACGATGCCCACAGTTCGGTGAACAAATAAGGAAGAATGCATGGGCTGGAGATCGTGATGAAACAGCTCAGAAGGTAGTTTGTTTTCTGGGTGTGCTGCAGGTCCAGGGCTTTTCCCTCGGTTCAGGAAGAGCCTTTGACCAGCGCGTGGCTCGGGATTCGTCCCGGACCTGCGGCCTCCGGCATTTTCGACGCCTTTCCGGTCGTCGACGGGGGGCGGCTCTGCCCACGGGCATAGAGCCGCACTCCTGACCGGCGATTCTACCCACGTGGAGTTTTGGTTTCTAGATCAGTTTTGGCCTCCAGATCACTGGTTGTTTTGGGCTCCTCGGGCTTGCCTGCGTCTGGATTCATCGCGGCTTTAAATCCGCGCAAACCCTCACCCAATCCTTTACCCAGTTCCGGCAACCTCTTCGGCCCAAAGATCAATAGCGCGATTCCAGCAATGATTAGCAAGTGCATTGGTTGAAACAATCCTTCAAACATGACTCCTCCGATTTTCTGACTCTTGGTTGATCTGAGTTTCGACAAATGCCGGATTCTTGAAACTACACGGGCCGACGGCAGGTTCTCCGCCAGCCCGCGCCCCATTACTTGATGTTTCCGTTCAATCGGAAAGAATCCCCAGTCGATATCCCGCCGCCGTACACCAGGCTCAAGAGCTGTGCGGGCATTGATAAGCGCAAGACAGGAACCTTGCGGAACTAGGGAAACCAGGAGGGACAATCGCTGGTTCGCAATTAAGGTGCGCAGCGGGCGGTGCGGGTTGCAGCGGAAGAAAAGTTTTTCAAAACATCCAAGTTCGCCGCCATTTCGTACTACAGGCAAGAGCCTCGCGTGCGTCTCTCCGAACCTGGCGGAGGCGATACACGGGGCCCAGCGCTGGAAGCGAGAGGTGTAGGGACAAACGCATTCCAAAGGCGTGCGTAGGCCTCTCCTCCAGCCGCGATTTAGGGAACCACATTTTGTTACCTCCGATGGTTCCCTTTGGTATGGCGTCACACTCTCGAGCTTGGTCCGCAAGTCACGACGAAGACGCTACCGTTAAAATTTGCCCCCCTAGGGTATTCGCCGTATGGCCTAAGCACGGTTTGGGGCCTTAGAGTTAAGTGGCGTTCAATAAGACAAGGGGGATCCATTTATGAATAAGGACCAAGTTTCGGGCAAAATTGATCAGGCAGTGGGAAAGGTCAAGCAAGGTGTTGGGGAAGCAGTGGGCAATGAGAATCTGGCAAACAAGGGCGTTCTCGATCAAGCGAAGGGCGCAGTAAAAGAAACCTGGGGCGACGCCAAAGACGCCGCGAAGCAGGTCCATAATTCCCACGAGAAGGCCGCTGCTGAACAGGCCGACCAAAGCCGCGGCAAGGTTAGCCAGTCTATTGATGACACCAAGAACAAGGTCAAAGACAAGATTGAAGAATTGAAAGAAAGGCATTCAGCGTAGATGAATCGGCTGCCCTTGGGCGTTCCACCCATGCCGAGATGGCGTTCAACGGCATGTTGTGGGCCGAGTGCCTGACGTCTGCCGCTTTGCGACACTGACGGAGGCCGAGATCATTGTGTGCTGGCTCAGCATCGGACGGAGAACCCGCGTTCTCCGTTGGTGTAGATTCGGACCTGTCGGGAAAGGGACTTCCAAGGCCTTGGCGTTTATCGTCCGCTGACAGCTTCCGCTCAGTGCACAGCGCGAGAGGACAAAACTCTCGCGCTGCTGAGCATCGGCTCGGTGAGCCCTCCAGGCTGTCCCTCACTATGGCTCGATGTCTGCATTGCCGCTCCGTTTCACCTAACCAAGCCATTGGAATGTCTCGTCGAAGGTCGTGCATCGCGTGGAAATTAGCCTTTTAGACAAAGACCGCCTTCGCGAAACTCGAGCAGTTCACTGCAAAGGCATCCTTTCGCTGCAGTCGTCAATGCGGTAGATTTTCGCGGTTGCTCCCTCGGTCGCCCACCAAGTGATCCACTCGTCGTGAGCTGTCCCGGCTGCTTCCTTATCATCGATTCCACTCCTCGAGCTTCGATGCGTCAGATTCGTAAGTGAATCGACAGCCGCCCGGCGCACATCAGAATTCGCATCGAGGAGGAGAGAAATCAATACGGGGATTGCTTTCCGGCTATGACTGTTTCCCAGAGCGTACGCAAGCTCAAAGCGCGACGCCGCGTCGGCTGCGGGAAGCAAGCTGTTCAAAAGTGGCAGCGCTTTTTCCCCGCACAAATAGCCGGCTGCTCGGAGAGCGATGGAGCGGGAGTATTGGGAACTCTTCTGGCCGATGTTGAGCATGGATGAGCAATACGCAGAGTCACCCAGTGCCGCCAACGCCGGTATCGCCCTTTGACGAATGGCTTCGGGGTTGCCCGCTCCTGACAATGCAGCGAGCTTGCCCTTGGCCCGCGGCGTCGCCAGCCGTTCCAGCCCTGACATACTGGCTGCCGCCGTCTTCGGATGGTCCGCCAGCGACAGAATCACTTCTTCAAGAAAGCGGGGAGGATCTTGAACCACTGCCCTGATGGCGAGGGAACTGGTCAATGCGTCTTGACTGTCGAGATCACGCAACACCGGAGCGTATGCGGACGCAAGTTCCTGGTCATCATGTTCCACGAAGCTCAACTGAAACTCAGAGACTAAGCCCTGCGAAGCGATAACCCGATAGTCCGTTTCCCCTGCGTATATGTCGATCTTGTGCCGAGCCCGAATCGGATACACCCCAGGAGAATCAAGCCGAAATGATCCCTCCAATAGGTAACGTCTCTCGTAGTGTCCCCCGGGAAGGATCTGCTTGGCATTGCCAAGGCAACTCCCGGCCGTGCCGCCTGCCCAACAGCCGAATAGGCTTACCTCGGGGCGAGGTTTCGGAGCGGTCGTTGCTTCAAACTGCATGTCTGACCACGCGCAGGTCTCGCCGATCCAGACGGGTCCGGACCCAGCATTGGCCAGATCCAGCACAACGAAAACAGGTTCTCCGACGAGATAGGGTTGCTTTTCGGGACGGATCCGCCCGATGATTTGCTGAGCCCAGCACGCCTGACCTGCCTGAACCGCCATAATCGCCAAGACCAAACGCCCAAGAGATTTCGTCATTGGAATTCCAATCCAATCCATTAGACACCAGTCGAGGTCGTGGTCGGTTTTTGTGCAGGTACCGCATCTCAAGCACAGATAAATTGAAAACCGCCCACTGCCCAGGCGGCGTAATCCTTGATTTCCTTGGGCGGTTGACCAATAATTACGTTGTGGAATCGAGCAAGGAAGCACATCAGCTTTGGTTCTGGTTATGGGTTCTCGTTGTCGCCACGATCGCCTGGATTTGGCCGTGGCCGCGCACTATTGCTACAAGACTGCCATCCCCGGATCGTAAGACGCCTGTCTTTACTCCAGTCGGTCCGGGTCGTTGAAAGCAAGACACCACCAAAACCGCCCACTACCCGCCCCTGGCCGCCATAGCGACGGTTCGCGGTCAAATGATATGCTGTACGACTTCGTCCGGTTACTCTAGGAAGCATGGCATGCCTGAGAAAACTACAGATCTGAAGCTTTCAGGAAAAGTCGCTCTGATCACCGGCGCCAGTCGGGNNCTGGAGGCTGTGCAGAATGAAATCCAGAAGAGTGGAGGAACCGCGTCGTTTTTCTTAGCGGACGTCACCAAGGAGCAGGACGTCAAACGCGTGGAGACAGAGGTTTCAGAACGGATTGGCCGGATACACATCCTCATCAACAACGCCGG
>PKYX01000492.1 GCA_003132825.1 Acidobacteriaceae bacterium | reverse complement strand
GAAAAAGAGAGAATCGCGGCGGAAAAACTTGCCATGCAGCAGGCGCAGGAGAAAGCGGAAGCGGATGCCAGAGCTTCCGCCGACGCGGAGGCGAAAGCCAAAGCCCAGTCCGAGGAGGACGCCAGCAAGCGGGCGCAGGCCGAAGCCGACCGTGAGGCCGCGGAGAAGGCGCAGGCAGAAGCTCAACGCACCCAGGCAGATGCCGAGGCAGCCCGAGCCGCAGCCCTGGCGGAACAGCAGAAAGCGCAGGCGGAAGCGGACAAAGAGCGGGCGGCGGCCGACGAAGCGATCCGGCAAAAAGAAGCCATGAGAGCCCGCTTGCTGCAGCAGCTCAATCAGGTACTAGAGACCAAAGATACCGCCCGCGGCCTGATTGTCAGCATGCCCGACGTGCTTTTCGATTTTGGAAAATACACTCTCAAGCCCGCGGCCCGCGAGCGGCTGGCCCGTATTTCGGGGATTGTTTTGGCCTATCCGGACCTGCGGCTGGAGATTGAAGGCTATACCGACAGCATCGGCAGCGATGAGTTCAACCAAGTTCTGTCGGAGAAGCGCGCCGCATCCGTGCGGGACTATCTGATCGGCGCGAATGTGCCGCTCGACAGTGTGACGGCGCGCGGCCTGGGCAAATCGGACCCCATCGCACCCAACACGACGGCCGCTGGACGACAGCTGAATCGGCGGGTAGAGATGATTGTTTCGGGCGATGTGATCGGAACCCAGATCGGGACGCCCGCGGGCGGCGCAACCCCCGCTCCCGCCGGCGCCATGGCCCCGAACGACAATCCGCAGCAGCAGACGCTTCCGCCGGCGAGCCAGCCCCATCCTTAAGACGGTATGGGAATGGCGTGAAAAGAATGCCGGAACCAGGCATCGCGGCCGGTTTTGCGTGCACGGGTTCGAGCGAGGAGCGAGGTCGCTCTAATTCGAGGGCTCCTCGAGTGACACCTGCCGCTTGAGCAGGACGTGAAGCTTTCGCCGGGTATTCTCGGCCAAGGATTGAGGCCACACCGTGACCACCTCCCAGCCATCCTTGCCATATTCATTCAGGCGGCCTTCGAGTTTTTCTTTCTGATCGTCGTCAACGGATATTTCTTCGAGGGAATATTTCCATTGCGCCATGGTTTTGGTCCCCTGCTCCCGGTCTTGAGCGACCGAAAAAATCTTGAGACAAATCTGTCGTTTGCCAGGAAGCTGCTACACAACTTTATCTTCGTCAGTCGGATCTGCTGGTTTATCGCCAATTGGGCGGTCGGGCGAATCGATTGGCTGGTCCCCCGCAGGGCTCCTCGGTTGATCGCGCTCGGGCGGGATGCTCAGGCTTGGCCCCTCAGAGTCCTCCCCCGCTGCAACCTCTTCATCGAGCAGGTCTTCGGGCTTGGTCTGATGGTTCCCTGAATCGTTTCCCATAAGAGTCACCTCGCGGCTTCAGATGCCGCGAGCGCAGGATGAGGTTGATCCTATCACTTCAATCTGCAAGAAAACCGACCCCAAGAATGAAAACCGTCAATTCCTGAGCAAATTCATACTCCGGCTCGATAAGGACAAGCCAGGCTGGGGGGAGCCGATAGATTCGGGGAGGTTCACCATGTGAGCCTGAGACTCGGATTGCGGCGGTGGTGGAAAGTATAGGAAACCAAGATCGTAACGGTTCTAAGGGGTGCTACGGAAATCCCTGTATTGATTGTCCATCTCAGGAAGGACTTCAATCAGATCATGAGACCGAAACCGTGTTGCCCGCGATGCTTCACCCCGCTTGTCGTCAAGAAATCGCTGCTCACGACCTACTTGGCGTGCCCGAACTATCCCAACTGCCAGCGCCCGCCGAATCTTCCCAAGCCGTCTCAGTCGGCGCATGAGTGTCGCCACGCAGCATAAGAACGGCCTTTAATTAGGTCCCGTCACGTTTTCTTATCGCGAATCATAGGTCGAAGTCCCAGACCGACCTCTTCCTTGAACCGGGTCTCTGGCGAGTGTTCGTTGTCGAACCGTGGTGAACCCAGACTTGGTAGTAGACTCTCGGTGTTGCTTTTCCCATCCTCCGCCGTGCCCTCCGGGCGACGGTTCCTTGCGAAAACTGACAAACAGCGCGCAGGGAGCCGGGAAACGACTGCTCTCCCCAATCCTACCCGGCTGGTTGCGAGCCTGAAGATGCGCAAAGCGTCTGCCCTTATTTTTGGCAAGGTCGAGCAGTTCCTCGATGCCAGAGAGGAACGACTATGAAAGCCGACTATGGTTGGAATGAACCATACCGAGCCGCCATCCTCGAAACCGACGATGCGAAACTCCCGCATCGGCTTAAGGCAGCCAAGGCCGCAATTGATGTCCGGCTCCACCAATGGCAGTCAGATCACGGAGGAACACCCGAGGAAAGGCAGGCGATCAGTGATGCGCTTGCCGGGCTGATGGGGTTACGTCGGGAACTAGAAGCGCGCTCGCAGAGCGCGGTTTGCCGAATCTGCAAACGGCCCATCCCACTCGAAGATTGTAAGCTCGACGAAAACGGAAAGGCTGTCCATGAATCCTGCTACGTCGAGGCGGTGCTCAGGCTTGTGGCCAATCGTTCCAAGGCGGAGCAAGAACCGGGAGCGTGAGGGGGATTCTGCCCACCTGACCTGCACCGGCGCCGCTCCGGGGAGTAGTGTGAGCTCGGCACTGGCCAGCCTCCGCCCGGAGGGGTATCGAGACCGCCGATAGATCGCAACCATCGTGCCTTCGAACCACCAACCATCCGGTGGCAGGCGGCGCAGATGCCAAAGACCCGCCCACCGCTATGGCATCGTTCGGCGTCGCACAGAGTAGAAATACTTGTAGGTTTTTAGAAAGCCTTCTTGTAGCGTTTTCCAATAGCCGTCCGCTGGACACCTGACATGGCAACACGCAATCTCCGGGTGGTCAAATGGCTGGGCACGGTGCCAGCCGCGGCCGTGTGCATGCAGTGCGACAGGAATTTCAAAGTTCCCCTAGAGTTGCTTAAAAGGACATCCGCAGCCCAAGAAAACCTCCGCAAGCAATTTATGGAGCACCAGTGCAAGCCCGAGCCCGAGCGCCCGGATGTCAGCCGATAGCGTTTGTCTTGCGAAGACTCGAACGCCATCAGCCCCCGGCGGCCATGCAGAGCCGAGCGCGACAACCGGGCCAACCGACTACCCCGAATCGCAGTTACGGAATCGCCGGCAATTCTCCGGCAATCGTCGTCGCCGCGACACTGCAAACCGGATGTCCCCAACCATTCGCGCTGACACCAATCGGGAACCCTGGCTGGTTGGTGATGTCGTAGACGATATTGTCCGGTCTGGTCGCATCGCCGCTTACCCCTGCCGGAACATGGTCGAGATGGAGCGTGTGGCGCGTGCGCCACGCGATGTTATGGTCGGCGCACGAGGAGTCCCCGCTGACTCCGACGGCGCCTAGAAGCTGACCCTGCGCGTTGTAGAGCGCCAGCCCCCCGCCAAACACGTTCACACCGCCGATGCGGCTGCCGACCATCGGATCGTTCGGCTGTCCGTAGTTATTCGGACTGCCTCCGTATGCGACGAACGTGTCCACAGGGTTACTTTCCTGAAGGCCGAAGAGGCTGCCTCCCGGCTGCACGGCACTAGAGATTCGCTGTGGACAGCGCCAGTTGAGGCAAACTGAAGGCATTCGCGGTATTCGCTTTCTGGGCTGAGATAACACGGCTGCCCGGCCATTGGGAGCCACGATTGGCGCCGGTGAAGGCAACAGCACATACCACGCCGTCGCGATTTACAATCGTGCCCCACATGTCCAGGTTGAATCCACCGTTTGTCTGGTTACGCGCGGTGGCCAGTGCCGACTGCAGTTGAGCGTGCGTAGGCAGCAGTCTGCACGCCGCGGACCCGTCTACTTGCGCGTACATCGGCAAACCCATGCCCAACGTCAACACCAATACTAGGAATCTGCTCTTGCTCATCACAGTTGTCTCCCCTTAGAGGTAAGGTCCGGAAGCATGCGCAACGCTCTTGCCTGCCACGCCGCCCACCGAAAACCGCCCGAACCCTACCACGGCGTGGAATCGAAAAGCAACCGACGCAAATATAACCTGCGGAACCGAGAATTGCGGCCCATCAGGGCCCCCAGGCCTACTCCGGGCAGGCCAGGCTCGACGATAGGGGTGAGCGGCGAACATGAACCAAACCGTTTGCAAGAGTGAGATGACAGAGTCCCAATGTTGATGGGGAAAAAAAGTGGCGGAAGCGAATGGGGGTCGAACCCACCGTCGCCGTCTTGCGACAACGACCACCGGTTTTGAGGACCGGGAGAGTCACCGGACTCTTTGCGCTTCCGTAGGCAGAACGGACACCTCGGTCTGGGGCACCCGTACTTATCCCAGCTTGAGCTTAATTTTGAGCGCGGTTCAGCAGCGGATGGAGCAGTGAAGAATCAGTAGGAACTTGGGCGTGGCTTGCGCGGAAAGTAGCTTGTTCTCGGAATGATATTCCGATCCCTGGATGGTAATGCTGAAATGGGCAGGGATGTTTACGATCGACAATGCAGGGGCCGCGGTTGCTTGGACATGAATGGCAACGGGAGCGGTGTTTCTTTGGAAGGCCGTATCCAACAAGTCTACTTGCGGAAGCACCAGCACCAGCAGAATGACTGTAAGTGCGCCGAGGAGGACGAAAAGGGAAAGCGGACTGATCCTCCAGCGCTTCATCGAAAGAAAGCTTAGCCCGCGGCCTTGCGTTTCGTCAATGCTAACGCCCGTTACCTTCGTACAGTCACGTCGGAACCGGCTGTGAAAAAGTGTTTTTTTCGTGCCGGCTCGTTCGCGATTTCCGGAGAGACATCGCAACTCGAACTTCTAGCGATCCTCCATTTGCCGGGAACGCTTTTTATTTCCCGATATAGCTGACCCGCCAAATGGAGTTGGAGCCATCGTCGGTGAACAGCAGCGAACCATCCGGGGCTATGGTCACCCCAACCGGACGGCCCCAGACGTGTCCGTTGTCGACCACGAAGCCGGTGACGAAATCCTCATATTCTCCACTGGCGTGGCCGGTTTGGTGTAGCGGAACGCGAATGAGCTCGTAGCCCACACGAACCGACTTGTTCCAGGACCCGTGCTCGGCCGCGAAGATGTCGCCGCGGTACGCGGCGGGGAACTGCTTGCCCTCGTAGAACGTCAGTTCGAGCGACGCATTATGCGGGTGCAGCAACACATCCGGGACGATAGTCTTGTCCTTCAGTTCGGGATGTTTGCCGGCGTGGCGCGGATCCTGGTGATCGCCCATGTACCACCAGGGCCAGCCGTAGAAGCCGCCTTCCTCGACGTGAGTAATGTAGTCCGGCACCAGGTTGTCGCCCAGGCCGTCGCGCTCGTTGACCGAGCACCACAACTCACCCGTCTTGGGATTGATGGCAATTCCCCCGCCGGCGTTGCGAATGCCGTAGGCGTAAATCCGCATGCTCGAACCATCGGGACTGAATTCGAGGATATCGGCGCGGTTCTTCTCTCGGGGATGGTCGTCCGGGTCATCGACGTTCGAGGCGGAGCCGACCGGGACAAACATCTTCTGCCCGTCGGGGGAGAACTGAATGTCGCGCGTCCAGTGTCCGCCGCCGAAAGGAAGATCCGCGATGTGCTCGGCCGGGCCGCTGGCCTTCAGGTCGCCATTCTTATAGGGGAAACGAACGACCGAATCGGTGTTGCCGACGTAAATCCATTGCGGATCGGGTCCGGGAGGATAGAAGGCGATGCCGTAGGGCTGTTTCAGTCCGGCAACGAAAACCTGGCTTTCAGTTGGTTTGCCAGCGCCCGTGATTCCGCGGAAGACCTTGATGTCTCCGGGATCGCTCTCGGCCACGAAGAAATCGCCGTTCGGAGCGGTGCGGATCAGGCGCGGATTGTTCAGTCCGGTGACATAGAGCTGCACCTTAAAGCCGGCGGGCGCCTTTGGCCATGCGTTCGCGGGACGCTGCACAACCTCAGGTGCGTTGGGAGCGGATGGGGTTGCGAACGGCGCCGGAAGGTCCGCGACCGTGATCTTGCGAATGTTCCCAGGTTTTTCAAAGCGGTAATCAGTGAAGGGCGCGCTCGGAGGCGGCGCGTTGTTGGGGATCGGCGCCGCGGCAACGCTGGGCGGCGCTGCCGGCTGGCTGCGGAGCGACTTTACGAAGGCGACGATCTGCCAGCGCTTCGCTTCCGGCATCTTGTCCCACGCCGGCATGCCGTTGGCAACGTCACCCTTCGTGATGAACCAGAAAATCTCACCGTCGGTCGCCGCCTGCGTAGTTTTTTTGGCCAGAGAGGGGATGTTGCCAGTTCCTCNNGCCGGCTGTCCCGCATAGGGATTGTTGTGCTCGCGGGCCGAGGCCGGGGCGTCGTGAAAGGCCTGGTTCTGAGCCTGCAATGAGGAGAACGCAACCACGGCGAACATCGCCAGCGAAACCATTCCTACGCGAACGTTCAAGGTCTATCCTCCGCCACCAGTGATTTCGGCACGCCCGAGCGGTCTTCGCGCTCGATCGACACCCCCCTCGGGGGGACGGGTCGAGCGGTTGACGGGCGCACGCTGTTCCTGAAAGTTCTTGGATGAACTCAGTCTGACTTCCGGCCCACTTTTTTTGCCCGCCTGGGGCCGAGCAGCCTACGCAGTATCAGCGCTACAATAGGCGACCATGGTAGCAGAGCAACGGCGCTTTTCTTTCGTGCAGTTCGACGTATTTTCCCATCAGCGCATGACCGGCAATCCCCTGGCGATTTTTCCCGACGGCAGCGGCTTGACGGACGAGGAAATGCAGGCGCTGGCCAGGGAGATGAATCTTTCCGAGACTACCTTCGTGCTGCCTCGCGAGGCGGCGGTCGAGGCGAAGCGTGGGGTTCGTGTGCGCATTTTCACGGTGAAGGAGGAACTGCCCTTCGCCGGCCACCCGACACTCGGAACGGCGTTTGCTCTGCGCGGACCAGGCCGCCGGTCGGAAATCATACTCGATCTGAACGCCGGCAAGGTGCCGGTGCGGTTCGAGGAGGTTCCGGGAGAGCCGGTGTTCGGGGAAATGACCCAGCTGGATCCGAAGTTCGGCCCCCGGCACGACCGCGAAGCCGTGGTGCGCGCGGCTGGCCTGCGCGACGGCGATGTCGATCCCTCTTTGCCCATCGAAACCATTTCGACCGGTGTGCCCTTTACCATCGTCCCGTTGCGCGGGCTGGATGTCATGCGGGGCTTGCAGGTGGACCTTAAAAGTTCCGCGGACTATCTGGCACAGGCAGGAGGCATGTTTTACTTTGTGACTCGCGAGACCACCGACCCCGCCGCACGTTTGCACGCCCGCATGATGTTCTACAACGGCGAGGATCCCGCCACGGGTTCGGCTGCGGGATGCGCGGCCGCCTGGATGGTGGCCCATGGCGTCGCGGAGCCAGAGGAGCGGTCGCTGATCGAACAGGGGATTGAGATGCGGCGCCCCAGCCGCATTTTTGTACGCGCGGGGTTCGAGGATAATCGAATAGTAAACGTGCGAGTGGGCGGAAACGCCGTGGAGGTGCTCCGCGGCGAAGTGTTTCTGTGAGGCGCCGCGTGCAATGCGAGCAGAAAAAATGGGCGCGAGCACAGGCCCAGTCATTTTTCAATAGCGCGATTTTCCCATTGGCATCGGCGGTACTTTACATTGTCGACTGGCCCCGTTAGGATGCAAGTCGCTCCCAATTCTCCGTCCGTAAAAGTGAAGTGAAGATGTTTTCGGATTCCCCCACACGGCGGCGCGGTTGGCTGTCCGCTATTTCGGAAACAGGATGAAGCCAAAACGAACCATTCTTTGCGTCGACGATAACGAACAGTCGCTCTCCATCCGCAAGATCTTGCTGGAAACGCGAGGCTACCGAGTGGTGGCATGCTCGGGCGGCGAAGAAGCCCTGGAACGCTTCAAGAAGGGCGGCGTGGATCTGGTGGTGACGGATCTGGCAGTGCCCAGCCTGGACGGAACCAAGCTGATCGAAAAAATCAAGGACATTTCTCCTCAAACTCCCGCCATCCTGTTGTCAAGCAGGGTCAGGACTTATGACGGCAACACGCGGGCCGACGTTTTTCTCTCTAAGGGCATGTACGCCCCGGCGGAATTGCTCGAACGTGTCCGCCTGCTGCTGGTGCGCAAGCGTGGCCCCAAGCGCGCACAGCCGAGGCCGCTCCCTTCCGCTCGGATTGGCGCCGCCTGACCGGCTCCGCGCGTAGCCACCTGCCGCCAGCCGACGATGCTACTTCAGGCTCGCAGCTCGTGTAAGATCGAATCCTCGCATGGCCGCCTTCATTCAAGCCGTAAACCTGCGCAAAACCTATCGAGTGGGCAAGATCGAGGTACCGGCCTTGCGCGGCATTTCCTTCAGCGTCGAGAAGGGGGAATTCGTGAGCGTGGTCGGCCCGTCAGGGAGCGGCAAGTCCACGTTGTTTTACTTGCTGGGTGGGCTAGCCCAGGCCGACTCCGGCCATGTGGTGATCGACGGCGACGACTTTTCCCAACTGTCCGACGCCCAGCGGACGCGCATGCGCAAGCGCAAGATCGGATTCGTTTTCCAGAAATTCAATCTGTTGTCCACGTTGGACGCGCGCTCCAATATCGAGGTAGCCCTGGACATTGCGGGCTCAGATGGCAATCGGAACCCGGCCTACTTCGACAAGATCGTCGGGTTGCTCGGCCTGGCCCAGCGCCTGCATCACCGCCCCATGGAACTTTCCGGCGGCGAGCAGCAGAGAGTGGCACTGGCGCGAGCTCTCATCAACACGCCGGCCATCGTTTTGGCCGATGAACCTACGGGCAACCTTGACTCCAAGAATTCCAATATTGTGCTCGACATGATGCGCCAGTCCAACCTCGAGCTCGGCCAGACGGTGCTAATGATCACTCACAACCCCGCGGCGGCAGCCTATGGAGATCGCATCATTCACATGCGGGACGGCGAAATCGTCACGCCGGAGAAGGATCCGCAGTGGACCGGACACGAGTAGGCGCAGATAGGCCGCATACAGCTTTCATTGCTGGGCGTCCCGCGCCTCGTTTATAATCAGTGCCTCAAGAGCGGGAATCACTTGACGCTTTAGCGGGTCGGTTCGGCAAACTTCGCTTCCCCCTGCGGCCCCAGGGGAGGCCGAAGGAATCCGGGCGCAGTCGGGGGGGTAGCTGCGAGCGTAACGAAGCGGGAGTAACTCAGTGGTAGAGTGCGACCTTGCCAAGGTCGAAGTCGCGGGTTCAAATCCCGTCTCCCGCTCCAAGTCTTCGAAAGTTCTCCGCGCGGGTCGAGAACTTTTCCTAATTTTCAGGCAGTCGACTGGCGGTTCGAATCGGCGGGTGGACTTTTTTCCTGCATGTCGCTAGTTTACTGCCTAGGGCGCGGTACCCAAGTGGTAAGGGAGAGGTCTGCAAAACCTTTATACGTGAGTTCGATTCTCACCCGCGCCTCCAATCTTTTGTTGACAATTGCTCGATTCCACACCGTCCCGCTTCATTTCTCGAAGAACTTCCGGGGCGTTATCCATTTTCCAGGCGTGAGGCCGAGCCTCCCGAGCCTGGATTTCGGGGAAGATCGCCGCCTGATTGAGAGGGTGACTTTTTTCACCGCCTCATCGGAGCGCCCGGTTCCCCGCCAACAGCGAAATACCGTAATGGTGCTTGCGTTCTACTAGTAGCTTGGTAGTTGGTTGATCCGATTGCTCAGCGGATGTTCCGCGGTTAATTCTTCACCAGCACAGAACGCACATCAGGTGTGAATTTGGAGAAACTTTGCGAAACGCCGCTTCACAATATCGCGAGGCGATCGTTCAACATGCGCCGGAAATTTCGTCGAACCCCACCGCCATAGCTGATCGATCCGAACTAGAGAACTTTCGCGCCAAGTTTTAAGAATCAGCGTAAGTAAAGAACGCTCTGGCGTCACCGCAGCACGATTCTACCAGCGGAAGTTTTGCGTTCCACGATACGTTTCGGCTTGGTGCTCCGCGCGCGACTCAGGTACGCTTGGTGCTGGCTTGGACTGACGCATTCGGGAACTCGAATCATGTACACGACGAAGTGCTTCCAAAGGGCGGCCTGTCTGCTGTTTCTCGCTGTTTCTTTCTTCCCGGTTGCATGTTTTGGCCAGAGCCCTGCCCCACCTAACGTGGGCCTCCGCATCATCACGGTGGGCTCGGCCGACGAGGCCCAGCAAATCCTGGAAAGCCTGAAAAAGGGCGCGGACTTCGTCGCGCTGGCCAAACAAAAATCGACGGACGCAACTGCCGCCGAGGGCGGGTACATGGGGAAAATAGACCCCTCGACGCTGCGTCCTGAACTGCGGGAAGCGTTAAGAGGAATTGTGCCCGGGCAAACTACCGGTGTCGTGAAGCTTCCGACCGGATATGCCATCATTAAGGTCTTACTTTCTCCAGAGTCCGAGGATGTCACGAACGCAAGCCCCGTGCGCATTCTGCCCATGGTCGCCACCGGCACCATCCGCTACGCGCCCAACGTCGGAGGCAAGAACGAGGCCGACCTGGCGTTCCGGAGTTTCCCCAAACCCCAAGGCTGGAGCCAGGACTTACGTGGTTTATGCGAGATTCGCAGGAAATCTCTTTCCAGCATGATTGATAGCCTGGAGAAAAACGAGCTGCTCGATGCGACCGGACCACCGTCAGGAAGTGCGCTGGATCGAATCGAGGCGCACTACGGCTTGGCGAATCTTTATGCTTATCAGGGAGCCATGGGCAAGGCGGTCGCGCAATGGGAGTCCGCCTACCAGATTGCTACGACGGAACTCATGGGAGCGATGCCTGAACTGGAGGAAGTGCTAGGCGTAGCCTATTTTCATAAGTCAGAAATGGAAAATGATGTCTACCACCACCCCGGGGACCGGTGCATCTTTCCGCCGCGCCCGGGACTGCGCTATCAAGAAACCGGCGATTCACAAAAGGCGATTGAGTACTTCCTGAAATATCTGGAGCGGAAACCTGACGCGCTGGACGTACGCTGGCTGCTAAACTTGGCGTACATGACGCTCGGCGGCTACCCGGGACAGGTCCCCGGGAAGTACCTGATTCCGCCTTCGGTATTCGAATCCAAAGAAAGTGTTCCCAGGTTTGTGGATGTAGCCGCCGCCGCAGGGATCAATACCTTCGGCGAGTCGGCCGGCATCATCGTGGATGATTTCGACAACGACGGTTTGCTCGACGTGATGCTTTCTGACTACGACCAGTGCGGGTCCATGCATTTCTTCCACAATAACGGCGACGGCACCTTTGAGGATCGCACCAAACAAGCTGGCCTGAGTGACCAGCTGGGCGGTTACAGCCTGCTCCAGGCCGACTACAACAACGACGGATGCCTCGACGTTCTGGTCTTACGCGGAGCGTGGGAGTTCCCGCAGAGAAAATCACTGCTGCGAAACAATTGCGACGGAACATTTACGGACGTGACTGTCCAGAGCGGCTTGGCCGATCCTGCCACCAGCACGCAAGCGGCCGCGTGGGCCGACATTGATAATGATGGTTTCGTAGACCTGATCGTGGGCAATGAGAACAGTCCCCTGCAGCTTTTTCACAACAAGGGTGACGGCACTTTCGAAGATATCGCCGCCGCGGCCGGGGTGAACCGCGTCGGTTTCACCAAAGCCATAGCGGCCGGGGACTATGACAATGACGGGTACGTGGATTTCTACGTTTCTGTAATGAACGGCTCTCACTCCCTCTTTCACAACAATCACAATCGCACCTTTACTGAGGTCGGTTCTGCGGCAGGCGTGAAGAAACCTTGGCAAAGCAATTCTGCTTGGTTCTTCGACTATGACAATGACGGCTGGCCAGACTTATTTGTCACTAGTTACTATGTGTCGGTGGAGGAAAGCATACGCAGCTATCTCGGTCTTGCTCCCAATGCCGAGACCCTCAAGTTGTTCAAAAACATGAAGGACGGAACCTTTCGAGACGTCACCAAAGAGGTGGGCCTCGACCGAGTGTTCATGTCCATGGGGGCCAATTATGGAGATATCGATAACGACGGATATCTCGATATTTATCTGGGGACGGGAAATCCTTCCTACGCTTCTTTGCTGCCGAACGTAATGTTGCGAAACCACGATGGCAAGTTCTTCACCGACGTAACGGCCTCGTCCGGAACAGGCGAGCTCCATAAGGGCCACGGTGTGGCCTTCGCGGATCTCGCCAACGATGGCAACGAGGACCTACTGGTGGAGACCGCGGGCGCAACACCGGGAGACGCGCACGCCTTCCGTCTGTTTGAGAATCCCGGAAGCGGCGGAGATTGGATCAATCTGCACCTAGTGGGAGTGAAGAGCAACCGCGCCGCAATCGGAGCGCGCATAAAAGTCACGGTCGCAAACGCGGAGGGCGTACAGCGCTCCGTCTACCGGACGATCGGAAGCGGCGGATCATTCGGATCTTCACCCTTGGCCCAGCATATCGGGCTGGGGAAATCGGCGACCATTGTCGCACTCGAAATTTGGTGGCCGGCCAGCGATACCAGGCAGATTTTTACCGGTGTGGGCAAGAATCAGTTCCTCGAAATCACGGAATTTTCCAAGGTTTACAAGAAGTTAGACCGCCATGCCTTTCGCCTAGGCGGCACTGGGCGCGTCAGCGGATTGCCACCAACCTAGGTAACCATCGCGCTGCGGGAAATGTTCGGGCCGTTCGGTATAATCGCATCATGAAGCGTTGCGTTCTCACGGGCGCAGTTTTGCTGCTCACGGCAGCACATGCCTGGGCCACGCAAAAGTATGATGTTCGCGGACTGGTATTGAAAATAGACCCGGCGCATAAGAGCATGCTGGTTTCCTGTGAGAGCATTCCCGGCTACATGGAAGCCATGACCATGAGTTTCACAGTTCGGGAATCCACAATGCTTCAAGGGCTTCAGTCTGGCACTGCGGTGGACTTTACCCTGGTGGTGGACGGTGACTCCAGTTATGCGGACAACGTCCGAGTGCGGGCGTTTGAGAGCCTGGAACTCGATCCCACACAGGCCCGTCGGATGCGCCTGCTGGAGAAGATGGTNNATGGTGGCATCGAGTTCGCCCGGTTCGGGTGCTCTTGCGGTTGGCCAGCCCGTGCCTGATTTCATCTTGACCGACCAGAATCGGAGGCAAGTTCGGTTGTCTCAGTTTGCCGGCAAGGTTGTGGCCGTGACGTTTATCTACACGCGCTGTCCGTTTCCCAACTACTGTTTTCGAATGTCGAACAACTTTGGACAATTGCAGAAGCGCTTTAGGGAACAAATGGGGCGGAATCTGGTGCTGTTGAGCATTGTGATTGATCCTGCCAACGATGGCCCGGAAGCTTTGACCGGCTATGCCCGCATTTGGAAGGCGGATTCCAACGGCTGGCACTTCCTGACCGGCTCTCTCCCGGAGATCCAGGAGGTCTGCCGCAAGTTCGACATGAATTTCTATCCGGATGAGGCGTTGCTCGTGCACTCCTTTCATACGGCTGTCATCGACCGCCAAGACAGGCTCGCCGCCAATATTGAAGGAAATGAATTTACCGCACAGCAGTTGGGCGACTTAGTAAAGACGTTGCTCGATCAGAATAACTAGACGGTGGCACGGCTCACCAACTGGAAAAAGGTGCAATCGGGTCAAAAAGCAGACCTCCGTTTGGCATCTGCATAAACCATCATGCCTTCCTCGCGCAGAGACTTGCTGAAAATTTTGGGTATAGGCATCGCCACCGGAATGGCAACAGGGTCCGCGGCGGTACCTTCGGTACAGACCAACAGCAGCCCCATCCGTCTTGATAACAATGAAAGTGCGTACGGACCATCAGAAAAAGTGGTAGAAGCCGTGCGCCTGGCTGCGACCGAAGCCAATCGCTATCCGGGCGCGGGCGTTTATGAATTGGCGGAGCGGATCGCCAAGTCGCACAACGTCAGCCGGGGCCAGGTAATCCTGGGCGCTGGTTCTACCGAGATTCTGCGCATGGCGAGCTGCGCCTTCCTCGGCGCCGGTAAGCAGTTGGTGCAGCCTTCCCCAACGTTTCCGGCTCTGGAATTCTATGCACGGTCCAGCGGAGCGGAGGTGATATCCGACCCTCTGCGCCGGAGCGGCTACCATGACCTCGACGCAATGCTCGCACACTCGGGGGCGAGCACCGGCCTGGTGTATATCTGTAATCCGAATAACCCAACCGGCTCGATCACACCGCGGGCCGACCTGGAGAAATTCATATCTCTGCTGCCATCCTCATGCTGCATCTTGATCGATGAGGCATACCATGAGTATGCCCGGCCATCGAGCCTGTACGCATCATTTGTCGACCAGCCTTTGCAGGATCCGCGCATCATCGTGACCCGGACGTTTTCCCACGCCTATGGGCTCGCGGGACTGCGGGTCGGCTACGGGATCGCATCCGCCGATGTGGCTCTGCGCATGCGGGCTTTCGCCACGGCGGACGATGTAGGCACGATTACGGTTCGTGCCGCGATTGCCGCCCTCGACGATACCGCTAGCTTGCAGGAAGTCGTCAAACGGAACACCGACGACCACCAGGAATTTCAGAATAGCGCTAGGAGCCGCTCGATCAAGCCCCTGGATTCGCACGGCAATTTCGTCGCGTTCGATACATTTAATCCCGCCAACATGATCATCCAGCACTTCCGCAGCAATAATGTCTTGATCGCTCCGGTGTCTCTCGCATGGGACACCTGGATCCGCGTTTCCCTCGGCAAGCGGGAGGAGATGAGGGCCTTCTGGCGCACGTGGGACACGCTGCCGATTGACAAATCTGCCATCCGCCACTAGGTGCGTTTGAGTCGTTCGAACCCGGAACCGTGACGTTTTGAACCCAGCTCACGCACCGCGCCCTTTAGTTCCCTTGAACCGACATGGTCTCTTGCGCGGGATGACGCCTCCTGTAACCTGAGTACGCTTTAAGTCGAATTCTCGTTGGTTTCGCTGTTTGGCGCGGGACCTCTGCTTCCGCGCTGGCGCTTGACCGCGCGCGCCGACGTTTCCGCCTGCTGGCGCAAAGACGGAGCACACAAGTGCTCCGTGGCAAACGCGAAGAAATCCAAAGCAGAGGAAGACGGAAAAGCGAGCCTGCATTGGGTGTGCCCGTTCGCCTCGCACGCGCTTACGGGCATAATCGGGCCTCACTCATTCGTGCCGCGGTTGAGCGGAGTTGTTTCATCGGTTGTCGCTCAGCTCTGAGTCCGCTCAGCCGCGAAAAACCATCATCGCGGCTGGAAGGTGAAGCCGCCAAACCACTGGTGGCATGTAGCAGGCAGAAGATTATAGCGGTCGCAAGACTCTTGCACCGTAGCCTGGGCAGAGTTGCGTCGGTTTGTGGGTGTAGGTAGACCGTTGCTCACTCGTGACCTGGAGGTGGACAGCGGGTGAGCTCGGGTCCAAGGTCTAAGGCGGGCGAGGATCCGCGACTAAGCCGCGTTCTGCTTCGGTTCTTGGTTTTCGTCGGATTGCGTCCCGCGCTTCTTGCGGGAGACGAGCTTACGCGTGATAAGGCTGGCGAGCTTTCTGAGCTGGCTCACCCGAGGCTCCTGATGGGCATTCCTCAGCATGGAGCGAAGACGCGTGAGTTCATCATCAACCACGGCAAGGTCCCTACTACGAAGGGAGCGTAGTATAACACGGCAGCGGCCGGCTGCGGCTGTGGGCTGTCAATTCGCCCCGATAACGTCACCCCTCAAGCGCAAACCCAAGTGGCGCCGCACTGCACCCTTGGCGGCCACACCTTGGCCGCCACCACCTAAGGTCGCTCTAAGTGACATTCTATCGTTGCAGTTAGCTAGACATTGTACGGGTGCAACAACACGCGGCGGGGGCTGGAATGCGGTTCCAACGTCCCGGGCACTTGAATCACGCCGTCGAAGTCGCGAGCGATCGACGGGGCCGACCACGTTGGCCAGGAAGAAATGGCGACCATAATGGCGGAGATCCGCGCCGGACTTGGCTTGTCAGGCGGACAAGCTTGTGTATAATGCTCCTCCGCCGCGGGATCTTCTCCGAACTCACGGCTAACTCCCCCGCCGCATGAAGCCTCTCATGCGGCTTAAAGCCGAGGTCCGCTGTGAGCGTTCTCTGCTCGCGTTGGAATCTTTTGGTTATTTTGCTGGCGTTTGGAGGCATGCTCGGCTGCGCGGGTATGAAGGGAACTCAGTTCGCGAGCACTGCGGTTGATTTAGGTCAGCTGTCTGCGACTCCAGCCAGCCTCTCGTTTGGAAATCTGACGTCCGGAAGCAGCAGCGCAAGCAAGCCTCTTGTGCTGACCAATCAAGGCGGATCTGAGATTACGATCAACCAAGTTTCTGTCAGTGGAACTGGGTATGCTCTGAGTGGACCGAGCCTGCCTTTGATACTCACCACCGGTCAAAGCGCCAGCTTTACCGTCACCTTCACTCCGCCCTCCGCTCCACCGTCCGCTGGGACTGCGAACGGCAACGTCGCAATCACCAGCAATGCCGCGAACGCGGTCCTCAGTGTCCCGCTGGTATCGACTGTGGTCGCGCCTGGTTCGCTGACGGTGAGCTCCGATCCCGTCAGCTTCGGCACCCTGCAAGTCGGAGCCAACCAGGGGCAATCGGTGACCATCACGAACTCAGGCGGCTCGAGCGTGGTCGTCAGCCAAGTGACGGTATCTGGCGCCGGGTTCGCGATGACACCGGTGAGCATGCCCATGACGCTTGCTCCCGGCCAAAGCGCGAATCTCAATATTACTTTTGCGCCCCAGTCTTCGGGGTCTGTCAACGGGGCTCTCTCCATCGTCTCGAACGCTTCGGACTCTACTCTTTCCGTGCCGTTGTCGGGCAGTGCCGTCACCCCCGCGGGGTTGACCATAAGTCCGGCGAGCTTCAGCTTTGGTTCGGTTCAGACTGGCAGCAAACAGAGCTTACCGGCCACGTTGACCAACCCGGGTAACTCGAGCGTGACCGTCTCGCAAGCGGCATTCTCCGGTGCGGGCTACAGCGTAACCGGCCTTACCTTGCCGCTCACTTTGCAGAGCGGCCAAACCGCGTCGTTCAACGTGGTATTTTCTCCACCTTCGGTGGCGGCGGATAACGCTAGTCTGACCATCACCAGCGATGGCTCCAATCCCACTCTCGTCGCCGCTGTTTCAGGAATCGGAGTGGCGGCGGGAGCTCTGATTGCCAATCCGTCCAGCTTGAGTTTTGGGAACGTGGCCGTTGGCAGCAGCCAGATTCTGGCGGAGAAGTTAAGCAACACGGGCGGCTCGAGCGTGACCGTCTCGCAAGCCACCTTCACCGGTGCGGGCTACAGCGCGAGCGGCCTCAGCCTACCCCTTACTTTGCAGAGTGGCCAGACGGCATCATTCAACGTGGTATTTTCTCCACCTTCGGCGGCGGCGGATAACGTTAGTCTGACCATCACCAGCAACGCGTCTAATCCGAGCCTGGTGGCCTCGGTCTCGGGGACCGGGGTGGCGGCGGGAGCTCTTTCCGCTAGCCCGACCAGCCTCAGTTTCGGGAACGTGCAGATGGGCAGCAGCCAAACCCTGCAAGAAGAATTGACCAACACCGGCGGCTCGAGCGTCATGGTCTCGCAAGCCACCTTCACCGGTGCGGGCTACAGCGTGACCGGCCTCAATCTGCCCCTTACTCTGCAGAGTGGCCAGACGGCATCGTTCAACGTGGTATTTTCGCCCCAATCGGCGGGTGCGGATAACCTTAGCCTCAACATCACCAGCAACGCGTCCAATCCGAACCTGGTGGCTGCTGTCTCGGGGACCGGGATAGCGGCGGGGGCTCTTTCGGCTAGTCCGACTAGCCTCAGTTTCGGGAACGTGCAGACAGGGAGCAGTCAGACGCTGTCGGAGAAGTTGAGCAACACCGGTGGTGCGAGCGTCACCCTGACCCAAGTCGCGGCGGGCGCCGCCTACAGTGTGAGCGGCCTAAGCTTGCCCATGACTCTCGCCGCCGGTGCCAGCACATCGTTCAGCGTCGTATTCTCTCCGCAATCTGCCGGAAGCAGCAATGCGATCCTGGCGGTTACCAGCAGCGCTTCGACGTCCGCTTTTGATGTTCCCCTTTCGGGCGCCGGGGTGACGCCGGGAACTCTGAGCGCCAATCCGTCGAATTTTGGCAGCGTGCAGATGGGCAACACTAGCACGCAAACGGCAACCTTGACCGATTCCGGAGGATCGAGCCTGACCGTCACGCAGGCGAATCTAACCGGCGCGGGATTCAGCATGAGTGGGTTAAGCACTCCTCTGAGTCTGACGGCGGGACAAAGCTTTACCTTTAGCCTCAGCTTTGCTCCCCAGGTGGCGGGAGCCGCGAGCGGCACCATTGCCTTTGTCTCGAATGCATCGGATGCGACCCTCTCGATGGCTCTCTCCGGAACGGGCGTGGAGGCTGGCCAATTTGCCGTGAGTCCCGGCAGTTTCACTTTTGGCAGCGTAACCGTGGGTGCGAGCAAGAGCCTGACCGCAACCCTCAGTGCCACAGGGGGAAGCGTCACCGTCACTTCCGCCGCCGTGAGCAGCCCAGAGTTTACCCTCAGCGGACCATCCCTTCCGCTAACCATCGGATCCGGCGGGACAGCATTCTTTACCCTGACCTTTACCCCCCAGGCGAGCGGCAGCACGACGGCTAACCTTTCCTTCACCAGCGGGGGTTCGAACTCCCCGTTCACGGCGACATTAACCGGGAGCGGCGCAGCGCCGGTGCAGCACAGCGTAGATCTGTTCTGGGATGCGAGTACTTCAAGCGTTACCGGCTACAACGTATACCGCGGCGAACAAAGCGGCGGGCCGTACTCGAAGATCAATGCCACGCCGGTTGCGGGCACGACCTATACCGACAGCTCCGTCCAGGCGGGACAGACCTATTATTACGTCACCACATCCGTCGGGACCGACGGAATGGAAAGTACCTACTCGAACCAGAGCCTGGCCGTAATTCCTACGCCCTAGAATCGAAATCCTCTATGGCCATTGTGAAAGGCGAAGCGGGAGGCCTTCAGCCCGCGCTGACAGCGCTTCGACACAGGAGAGCATCCTTCATGTACGCAGTCAACAGCGTGGTATTAACATCCACCCAGAGACTCAAGTTGCCTGATTCGGGCCGTACCGCCTCTGGGAATGCCGTGATCCTTGTCCCAAGACAAGGTCTTGGATGTTTCGAACGCTGCCGGATTGAGCTCATAGGCATGAATCCGCGGCGTTAGGACATGCCACGGCCAAGAACCAGGCACAGATGCAATGTGGGCCCTCACGTCGCGGATGCAGACCGTCGGCCAATTGGAGAGCAGTACGAAACGGTCGACCCGAATGGCTGCGCCATTTGTTCGACAACCACTTTCCGAGCGGCGGAGCGAGTTAGCTGGAATCTCCCTCTCGACTTCAGGAATGGCAAGGATTGTACACCGATCGTGCTGGTTCGCGACGTGGAGACGGCAAAGCTTTCCCCTAGTTGCTCGGAACTCCGCGGCTCAGGCGAACCGGAGATTCCTTCATCGAGTACTTCAGCAGGCACCAGAGAGCGCGGACGCCGTCTTTCCAACCGATCTTCTTGCCTTCTTCGTAGGTGCGTCCCCAATAGCTGATCCCGACCTCGTAAATCCGCAGGCGCCGCTTGGCGATCTTCACCGTGATTTCTGGCTCGAATCCAAATCGGTCTTCCTCGATCGGAATCGATTGGATAATTTCGCGGCGGAATACCTTATAGCAGGTTTCCATATCGCTGAGATTGATGTTGGTCAGACAATTCGAAAGCAGCGTTAGCAGCGAGTTGCCCACCGAATGCCAGAAATAGAGCACGCGATGCGGACCACTGCCCAGAAAGCGCGAACCATAAACCACGTCGGCTTTGTTTTCGATGAGCGGCGCGAGAAGTCGTGGATAATCGGAGGGATCGTATTCCAGGTCGGCGTCCTGGATGATCACGAAATCTCCGGTGGCCTCCTGGATGCCGCGACGCAGGGCCGCCCCTTTGCCCTGATTCTGCGGTTGCAGAAGGACCCGCACTTGAGCATGCTGCGCCTGCAGTTCGGCCAAAATCTCCGTTGATCCATCTTTCGATCCATCGTCGACGCACAGGATCTCGAGGTCGAGCGGAACCGCCAAAACACGCTCGATCACCTGCCGGAGCGTGGAGCGCTCATTGTAAATGGGCATTACAATCGACAGTTTCATATATTGAGAACAACGCGCTCTTCCGCTCCGTGCAACGACGGCGGCCCCGCCTACAAACCAACAAACGCAACCTCAAGCCAACGTGCAACTGGCTTTTCGGACGGGTTCTCGGGGACCACTTTATCAGGAGGAGAATGGCGAGTCATCCAGAGTCGTCCGCTTAGGACTCATGCTGGCATATTCTCAGGCTTCGGCGGCGAAGGACTGACTGATTTGCGCCGCCATCTACGTCAGAAGGGTCTGGCCGAAAGCGCAACTGTCCAAACGCTCGACTATTTTGAGATAACCGCTTTCGTGCGCGAGATCGCGAGCCGTCTGCTGCTCGTCATTTTGACGAAAGGGGAGAGCGCCAAAACGCAGCAAGGCTGCGACAATATCGAGATCGCCATTGGCGGCCGCCAGGTGCAGCGGAGTGCAGCCGCTTTGGTCGCGGGCGTCAACTTCAGCTCCGTGCTCCAGTAGCAGTTCCGCAATATCTCGCTGCCCCGTACTCACCGCTTGGTGTAGCGGAGTTGCTCCGCCGGGGCTGCGCGTTCTATCCCAAGGATGGGCGCCGCATGCGAGCAGGCTGCGGACTACCTCTTGCTGCCCATAGAAACAGGCCAAGTGAAGCGGGGTAAAACCGTCGGCGCACCAGGAATTGGCAAGTTCAGGTTGCTCGGAGATCAGCTCTATTACCCGCTCAGTGCGGCCTAGCGCCGCGGCCTCGAAAATATCCAATTGCGGCGCATCCGCCAGAAGCGCGTCGAGTTTCTCCAAGTCCCAGTTTAGAAGGCAAGCGAGAACCAGGGAAGTCACGGAATCGCTTCCGCTCAGGACAACTGAACCATCCAAGGGCGCGATATCCTGTGCCATCGACTCGCTGTCGACCTGGACGGTTCCGAATGCTTCATCAATAGGCGTTCTCGGGTGTGTCATAACGACCTCAAAGAGCCCGCGCTGGAGTTGCGCGGTTCAGCTAGGAATGCAGGATGTACTCTCTAATCAGTAGGATAGATGCTTTCCTTGGGGGATAGAATGGCACGTTGGTGCTCTCCCTTATGGCACCGACGTGCCATACACGAGAGCGGCACCGTTCATGTAGGGTTGATACCTTGGGGGGGAGTATGGATGATTTCAGCCCCAGCCTACTAGGGTCCCTCTCGTTAAACGTTCTAGGTTCTGCGCACTAAGAAACTCCGAGGTGGTGTTGTGCCTTCTGCATCGCAGGCGCCAAGAGTGGTTTCCGTTCTCGTCGCCGACCAGAGCCGCATGGTTGGCCAGTTGTTGGCCAGTTCATTGGCGCGCAAGAGCAGGTTCAAGATCGTAGGCACGGCGGTGGATGTCGAGCAATCTCTGCAGATCGTCAGCAGTGAGCAGGCGCAAGTGGCGGTGGTTGCCGCCAATCTGAAGGACGGTCCCCTAGGCGGATTCTCGTTGCTGCGCCGACTGCGCGCCTCCTATCCCCGCACGCGGACCATTGTCCTGCTGGATTCACCGGACGGTGATCTGGTGGTCGATGCATTCCGGAGCGGAGCTCGGGGAGTGTTTTGCCGCTCCGGGTCTGTCAAGATGCTGTGCAAATGCATCTACGCGGTTCAGCAAGGGCAGATCTGGGCCAACACAGACCAAATGCAGGTGCTTCTCGAAGCTCTCGAAGCGCAAGCGCCAGCACGTGCCGCGAATGCCAGTCCCAAAGTGGACAATCGGCTCAGCAAGCGCGAAAAAGAAGTTCTGGCCTGCGTTGCTGATGGGCTCAAAAACCGCGAGATTGCCACTCAGCTCCGTCTGAGCGAGCACACGGTCAAGAATTACTTGTTCCGCCTTTGCGACAAAGTAGGCAGCTCAGGCCGCGTCGAGCTAATGCTGTATGCTCTCAACCGTGAGGAATTGACTGGAGTCCAAACTGCCGAAGGTGGTTCGGAAGCAATCGGGGCTGCCTAAGGCGGATGTTCGTCGGCCGCGAGAATCCCTTCTTTAAAAACCAGAGAAGAGTCGGCCGAGGTTCTTCGTTCGGTCCCTCTGAATGACTCAATTACTTCATTTCCGGCTTGAGCGACGGGTTTGGGGCGCATCTCACGGTGGTAAACCGGTAAACCTCCGAAGGCCCTAATATCAGCGCCATGCTTCATGCCGGTTTATCCGTTTATCCCGGACAATTCCCCGCATTTCGCCGGCTACGATGTGCCCACCCGTGTTCCCTGTGCTGGGTTCGCGTTGACCGATCAGGACATCCGCGATCTTCTTACGACAGTGCGATGCGCGGCCGCAGGGTCCCGAAGCGGGGCACGCACCTGATTCCGATGCAATCCATTCATTACTGCGCTTACTTGTTAATGGATAGGGCCTTAAGGTAATCAGCCGATAGCCTCTCACCTTTCACCATATAGCCCAAATGCGGAGATTCGTTGGAGATTCCATAGCCCGCCCCGAAAAGGACCGGCGGTAGAGAATCAAATGTTCGCCAGAGGTCAGGATTATATATTTCCTGGAGGACCTTGATGTAGGCGGCGTCGTGCGTAACGTAAATTCCTTGCTCCGACAGACAAGGCCAAATCGAGGCAAAACAATCCCTGGCCGAATTTGCCAAATCGACATCGACAAAAGCGAAGCCAATCGGTTTAGGAAGAGTGTCCCCCGCCAGGGTATCGCTGAACCAGCCCTTAACGAAGGCACAAACCCCAATCTCACCGTGTTTCTGGATATTGGACTTGACCTCCTCTAGTCGCGCCGCATACCTTCCGGCTGTCCACTCGGTGGTCCACTCTTCACCCCGTCGACAATGATGATCGCGCAAAAAATAGTCGTCGACGGCAGGCAGCCCTTCGAAACTATCAAATATTACCAGCTGACGGCCAAGGAGGCTCGCGACGATCGACAACTTCGCCGAGCTGCCTCCCGCATAGCAACCACACTCCACGATTGCGCCGGGTGTTTTCATGCTGAGCATCATCTCTGCAAGAACCAGTCCGTCTGTTGGAGTTGACCCGATAGGCACATTTCGGTCGATCAGCTCAAACCGAGCAACAATCGTAGAACGGACGAGTTCATCGAACTGAGAGCTCCTGCCGTTGTCGATGAATCTCTGTTTCGCCGATTCGTAGGCTGAACGTGCAGCAATTGACACAATAGCTTGCTCAACCGATTTGCTCTTACGCGCCAGCTTTACGAACGCCTGTTTGAGTGCCTCTTTCAATTAGTGCCTGCTTTCCGTTAGTGGCCATCGGGGTCCTCCGGAAGAAGAAATGACTTGATCGTCCCGAGAGTCATACTGCAGTGTCGAGTATAATCCTGCAAACGCGAGTTGCGGAGCGAGCAAAGCCGCGTAGGAGCATAGGAGTCGCGCGCAGGCTTGATCTTCGTTTTGCAGTAGCCGCAGACCCCGGTCCAAGTGATGAGCAGATATTGAATCTCACGGCGCGTCTGTGGCAGGGTCCACCCAGGAGTTCTTTTCGCCGAAGAGTTTCTAGGGTTAGGAACGCCTGCGCCATCATGACTAGCGCGGTGTGGTGGTGCCAGCCAGCCCAGCTGCATCCTTCGTAGTGATCCAGTCCAAGTTCTTTTCTCGGTCGCTGATAGTCCTGCTCGATCTTCCAGCGACACTGCGCCAAGCGCACTGAGCGGCGAGGGTATAGGTCTCTGGCAAGTCGCAGAAGAAGTATTTAATGGTTTCCTTCTCCAACTCCGGCCATTCCACAAGCAACCATGATTTCTTGGTGCGGCGGTTCCCCCCGGTACGGCGCGTCGTCCATCTGCCGGCTTCCTTCCCATTTCGACCAGCCTTCCATAGTGTGGCCCTGGCCCTCGGGGCTGCAACCGGCTAGTCCTTCGTCGAAATCTCTCCCGTCAGCAACCGTTACGGCAACCCTGTCTCTTCTTGCCTCTTTGGTCATGCAATTGGACTTCAGGATCCGGAACTCTGCAATCCCTTCGCTCGACCAAACCCAACTGTCGGATCACCAGCCACTTTTCACCGCAACCCATGAGCCACGCAGACCTTCACGCATGATGGGGGCTAGCGCCCCGGATGAGGCTCCGAGACAAGAAACATAGATGGTACAATACCGGAAATTTCGTTAAGACTTATGGGGTCATCGTCTTTTCCTCGCCTGCTGGTGAATGCGTCGGGTCAGGCGAACGGTAATGGACAGCCCAGCCTTTTGTTTGCAGGTGATTTCTATCTCCGGCCTGACCATTCCTTTCAAAGCCCATGTGACCTTTTCGCTCCGGCGATGATCGAATTGGTTCAGCAGTCCGCCTTTTCAGTCGTGAACTTCGAGGGGACGCTAACCGCGGGGGACAACCATGGAATTCGCAAAGAAGGCCCTCACCTAGCGTTAAACCATCGTGCTCCCGCGCTCCTCAAATCTGCTGGTTTTTGCGGGATTACGCTGGCAAACAATCACGCGATGGATTACGGCGTGGAAGCACTGCGGCGCACACTTCAGGTTAGTGCGGATTGCGGTCTCCAGCACGTCGGTGCTGGCGTCGACTCGAAACATGCAATGCAGCCACTGAAGGTCTGTTTGCCAGGGAATGCGCGGCTCCAGATCCTCTCATTGTGCGAGCGCGAATTCGGCGTCAGTACCGGCCACGCAGCTGGTACCGCATGGCTTACGAGCCCAGGGGCTGAGCTTGCCGTCGGTCGGGCAAAACAGGAGAGTGATATTGTCATTGTTTGTGCCCACGGAGGAAACGAGTTGATGCCGCTGCCTTCCGCACAGCGGCGACAACGACTCCAGAGCTTGATCGACGCGGGCGCAGACCTCGTAATTGGACACCACCCGCATGTGCCGCAAGGCTGGGAGCAGTACGCAGGTCGCTATATTTTTTACAGTTTGGGAGATTTTTACTTTGACAGCACCGATGGCAAACGCTACGCGTATCGAGATTGGGGATTCATGGTCCGCGTGCATCTCGAAGAGCGCCGCATCAGGACGTTGGAAGTCGTGCCGTATGAGCGTGTAGACGATAAGGTCGTGCCTCTGGGTCGCCAAAAGGATGCGGCATCCCACCTTCTACATCTCGAGCAGCTTTCGAGCATTCTTGCTGGCCCGGAGTTTGAAGGTTATTGGCAGCAATTGGCCGTGGATCGGTTGTCTGTGTATAGACCTTTCTTACGCGGCTTGCTCGGATACTCTCGCATTTCGTTCCGCGAGCGTCTGGGAGAGACCTTCAGGATGGTCCGCGATGCTTGGGCCGTTTGGCGCGTCACGGAAGACCCACAAGTGCCCTTCTCCACTGGTCACTCAAGTCCGCCCTTAGGGAGGGAGGCGCTCGGGACCCTTAATGTGGTTCGTTGCGAGTCGCACCGCTGGGCGATTGAAACCGCCCTGGCCGTTCTAGCAGGCGAATGCGAGGACGTGCGCTCTCAGAAAATCAGGGACAAGCTTGAGGCCTTCGGCCCGTTTTACGGACGGGGCTACTTCTGAACTGAAATTTTCCGTTCAGACCACAATCCCATGCGTCGCTCTCGTCATCTTGGGTGTCGAGCGGCCCCACCAGCATGCGGCAGGCCCGATCTAGCAGCGCCCTTCGGCGCCGACTCGGAATAATTTAGCTTTCTGCAAGAATGACTCCGATCCCACGGAAGCATTCATGGGCTGACATGGTAGTCACTCCAACTATTTTTTGTTCCGCTTTCTCACTTTCTCAAGCACTCTCCTTTTCTGATTTTCTGCGAGAAGAATTTTTCAATCAGGCTGTGATTTGTTTGCGCATTTTATTGGAGTATCGCCACGAATGCTCGGTCGCCGATCCGACTCTCACCGCGAAGTTCACTCACACCGTAACGCGCGAAACGCGCGCCCATGCCGGGTTTTGCCTCGGTAAGCGAGAAGTTCATTGTACCTTGGTTATCTACTAACGCCTCTCACCGTCATCGATACTCCGTTTAGAGCAGCGCAGAGTTTCTAAGGCAATTAACTTCTGGCCGAGTTCATTTCCAGTTCCTTCGTTTGTCTGTGCTCATGAATTTAAGGAGTCGATAAATGGTGACCAACTCCCCCGAGAGAAGGTTGCGGAAAAACTCCGGCAACCTTAGGAACTGCAAACGGTATCTGAGTGTTTCGGCAATCTTAATCAGCATCAGCTTATTGTTGTCCGGGTGCAGTTCGTCACTACCCGGCGGCGCGAGCGGGACCTCTGCGGCCGCCGGCCCACTGGTCGCCAATCCGAGTTCAGTCAGCTTCGGAGCTGGAGCCGCGACTCCTATCGGCAAAGCCATCTCGTCGACGGTCACAGTAACCAATCGAAGCGCTGCGTCGTTGATCATTCAATCCGTAAAGGTGAGCTCATCTGTATTTTCTCTGCAAGGCTGGACGGGTCCCGTCACGTTAGCTCCCGGAGGCAGCACGCCATTAGTGCTCCTGTTTACTCCGCTCTCACAGGGACGCTTCAGCGGAACGCTGTCCATCGCGAGTCAGGTGAAGGTCCCGACGACGGGTCCCCCGATCATCACTAGCCAAAATGGGGTTCTGACGACCGCTACTGTGCCCCTTTCCGGAACGACTGTGGCCACTGCAGGCACGCCCCAGATCAGCATCACGCCCGGCAGTATTCAGCTGAAGTCTGGCCAATCAGAACAGTACGTTGCCTCGGTGACCGGGATCACGAACCCCGCCGTGACCTGGAGCGCGGCGTTGGGCGTCATTTCCTATGGGGGTCTCTATACCGCTCCGGCGGTGAAAAGTACCACCACGGACACGATTACTGCCACCAGTGTTTCCTCGTCTTCTACTAATAGCACCGCGTCGGTGACCATTCAGGCCGCCACGTCACCCGCGCCGACGCCACCGGCTGCAGGGGTTGTCACAGTGAGCGTTTCGCCGGGCAGTCCTTCTGTGCAAGCCGGCCAGTCCCAGCAATTTACAGCCGCCGTGACTGGCACGACGAACACTGCTGTGACCTGGACCGCGGCGTTGGGCAGCATCACTTCTTCCGGGCTCTACACAGCGCCGAGCGTCAAGACGGCGGCGACGGATACGGTTTCGGCCACGAGTGTTGCTTCCACCGGCATGTCAGCCGCAATTAAGGTGAATGTCACGCTTGCATCCACGCTCCCACCCGCACCGACGACTCCTGGCGAACCTGCTGTCCTTAGCGGTTGGACAGCCCGTAACCAGCAGCCACTCAGCACGGTGTACTATCCAAACTCTGTTTGGACGACGCCGTTGCCGACGACAGGAAGCTTTGCAGTACAGAACCATCTCCTTTCTAACTCCGATGCCGTCATACAAAATCTATATGGTGGCGCAGACAATCCATCGAACAATCAACCAACCGCCATCACTACAACACCTGCCGGTTCAACCGCGACGACGCAGAGAGAGCTTTACTATTCAGGCGAATCCGATCCGGTGTACAAACTCGTGGCCTGTACCGTTGCTCAACCGCCGCAGCCTGCGAACCAGCCGGCAGGAAAATATTTCCACCTGAGATCGGGAGCACAATATACATCAAACACTGGCGACTCATCTCTGGACGTCTGGGATCAATCAGTCGACATTGATCCGACGCCAGGGGGAAGGGTACTAAGTGTGTATGCGGGGTCAGGGGACAATGGCCCTAAGGCCCTTTCCACGAGCTGTACCTGCAATACTCCTGCCTGTGCCGATACGACACCAGCGTGTCAAATTACTGCCAATGCCGAGTATTGCGATGTGGGACATCCGTTTAGTGATCCGCTGAATGGAATTGGAGATGGTATCGCGTGGTCGAGTATGAACAACGGCAGCGGCTCAGCATTCACACGAGCGAACGAGGTCATGCAGGGGACGATAGATCACGCCATGATGACACTCACCGATTGCATCGCACCTGGTCCGTCATTTCCAGCTACAGGAGATTCTCTAGCTTGTCATCTAATAGGCCTGCCAGAGACCAATGCACCTCACAATGGGGCCCTGTTCTGGATAGACCCAGCATACAACTGCAACGCGTTAGCTGCATGGCAAAAACCTTTCTGTGTTGCCTTGCAAACATACGGTGCGTATCAGCGGGATACCAATGGCGCGGGCTATGTGGGAGAAGGGCTTTATCTCCGCGACTTGGAATCACAGATCCCCGTTCACGACGAGGGGGAACCCGACCCCACGCCATTCTTGAACTTTATGAACCAGTTTAGCGGAGCAGACGGTTCTGCTCCCGTGTATTGTATGGGGAGTCCGGTTACTCGTTGCAATCTCAGGCCCTTCGCCGGAATGCCGGGACTGATTACGGGTGACGCAACGAATGGATACAAGCCCCATCTGCATGTGGTCGATCCTTGCGTACCTAAGCACGTAGCGGCACAGACAACAACCTGTACAGGTTCGCCGAGTGATTGATGGCTCGACAGCGTCAACACATCAAGACTAGCAGTTCGTGGCAGAAGTAAGAAGAATGTGCGAGCGGCGACGAGATGTGCTGCAACGGGAAGATGTTGCCATACGGTGGCCAGCCAGGGGGAGCAAGCCCCCGGAGTAGCGAACTGGTCGTCTAGCTATCACCACGATCTGGGATGCGGTGGCGCGGGAACAGCAGCAGTTCCAGTCGTACTCCTTCAAGCATCGTACAGTCTCAGTAGTCAATGCAACCTCCCAATCGATAAACCAGTCCTTGCCGGTGTTGCTTGCCATTACAACGACGGACGGTAAGAATAGGGCCCCGGCGGTGAAACCGAGCGCGCAATGGTTCGCTTGGTGCAAATGCGCGCCAAATTTTCACGCCACAACAATGAATCCCAGGCGTATACTTCAGCCGAGTACCTGGAAACCCCGGCTGCGACGAGGGAATGTCCGCCGACTGAGTGATACCCCGCCGGTCGATTCACGGNNATGGCTGGGGTGAATCAGATATTCTTGAGGGCCTACGCCTGCATGCCCGACCGTAACTCTCGAATGCGTTGAATTCGAATCCCCTCAATGTCGACAACATGAAAGTTCACTGGACCTTGTTACAGCTTATCATTATCGCCGGATTAGCAATCGCTGGCGCACACACACCGACATTGATTGAAAGGTTAGCCGTAAGAGTATGTTCTCAATCCCCTCCCAAGCCAATGCCGAGCGCTGCACGAACTAGCTAAACGTCGGCTAGTGTTTTGTCTAGTGTGCATCGTACCTATCACAACATTCCTCGATTTAGGATGCGGTGGCGGCAGGAGCAGCAGCAGTCCAGCCGTACTCCTTCAGAAACGTACAGCATCCAATACAACCTCCGAATCGATAAAGTACTCCTTGCCGGGTTCGCTCACCATACCACGACGGATGGCAAGCATAGGGCGCCCGCGGTGAATCGGCGGAAGCGGGGCACGCAATTGTCACTTAGCGGTGTAAATGCGCGCCAAATTTTCATGCCACAACAGTGAATCCTGGGGTATACTTCAGCCGAAAACGTGGAAGCCCCGGCCGCGACGAGGGAATGCCCGCCGACGGCGAGCGAGGCAAAGCATCTGCCCTCTCCCGACTGAGCGGATAACCCGTGGGTCGGTTCCCGGCAGAACGAGCGCTTTTCCTCACGGTCGGGACTGACGCTGTTGGACTGACGTCAGATGTAATTCGCTTGCTTTGTCACTGGAAGGTGCATAATCAAGTTGACAAATCCTATGGCTGGGGTGAATCAGATATCTTCAAAGCCTACACCTGCATGCCCGACCTGTGACTCTCTTACATGCGTTGAATTATCTCCCGAATGTCGACAACATGAAAGTTCACTGGACTTTGTTACAACTTATCGTTATCGCCGGATTAGTAATCGCTGTCACGCGCACTCCGACATTGATAGAAAGGTTCGCCTCAATCGCGAGAGTACGTGCTCAATCCGCTCCCAAGCCACTGCCAAGCGCTGCACGACCTAGGGCGCCGTTTAGCCGATCTTCGCCTTTCTCGCAGTCCAACCGCCCCCCCGCAAACTGGTACCCTTATCCAAAGAATAGCCTCTGGACTCAACGCATTCCCGCTGACGCTCCACTGCACGACATCAAGCCCGCGAATTACGGCCTATCAGCTTCGTCGTCGATCATGGTCAATTGTGCATTGACTGGTTGTGGAAGCTATAACATCGACGATCCGTTCGGTGCGATGCGCTCATTCATTGTCAGCACCACGACGGACGGTTCCCCTTCTCAGAACGATCAGGGAAAGCCGATTTATTACTCGCAGCCAGGCGATCCCTATTATCGCGTTCGCTGGCAGAGCAATGAGGATTGCTATTACGATTCGACGAACCAGAGTACTCCGGCAATCGACTTCGTCGTTCAAATACCGAATGAAGCAGGCTGGCCTGGGACGAGCGGCACTGATACGTTTCTCAGTGGCTACGACCAATCGCAGGGCATCTTCTTTTCAATGGCGCGCACCGGTCCGCAGACCTTGTTTAAACTGCCGTACTGTGCTTCGACTGACCCCAAGAAACCCTGCGACCTTAGTGGGAAAGTCGGGAGTTCTTGCGCGGCAGCTCGAGTAAATCTTGACAAGGATTGGGGATGGTCTCCTGGACTTTACAGCGTAACGATCTCTGGCGTTAAGATGAATCTCGGCGGTCCGGGCGACAATCTCTCGCAGGGCGCCGCCGGTTCTCTCGGTCTGACACGCTTCGAGGAGCTCATGGATGGTATTTTCCATGCCGCATCATCCGATATAGGGTGTGTTACTGGTCAGGTATTTCCCGCAACAAGCGGTGCGTTTCAATGTTCAAAGCTCAATCACCCACCTCCACAGGCAAACAATTTTCCGCCGAACGGCGCTCTTTTATATTGCGACTACACGGATGCACAGATTGCTTCCATGAACTTACCGCCATGGCAAAACGTAATGCTGACTTGGCTCTGCCACTACGGCACTTATCCGTCGGTTACGGATGCTACGAATCATGGAGTTTGGCCGATTAGTGGTGATGCGATTGAAAGCGAGCTGCCATATTTTATGGCAACTAAGCAACATCATCCAATTTTTGCTTGGCTCCAAGGGCAACGATTAGGCTCACCAAATTCGACCTCGCCCGTGCCGCAAATAACGATGGACTGTGGCGGGAACAATTCTAAGCCGCAATCTGCCTATCGCTGCAGTTATAATGTCCTATACGGAATCCCGCCACTTATGCCCGGTGACAGTCTTCTGCGGCACTTTCATATTGCTGACCCTTGTATCGTGAAGCGCATGGCGAACGCAGTCGGCGGAAATTACTCGGACGCTTGTTAAACAATTTGCTTCGGCAGAAGAATTGATGGGTTAGGTTCGGTTCGAGCAACTTGCCGGAAGAGAGGCAGGTTGCAGCCCCATCGGTAAATCATGCACAAATGAGGCCGACCGGACATGATCCCGAGAGGAAGAGTCGATGATGCTTGGAGCCACTCTAGGAGCCCACCAGGCGAAGTGGTGAGGCTGAGCTGGTATGCGCCTCCTCTTTTGACGTATGTCCTAGTGAGTTTATTCACCAGCCCTGAGTACATGGCTGACACGGTGGGCTATGCAAACGACATTGTCAAGCATACTTATGATAGAAGCGTCCCTCAGGTTTGGGATTTNNCTGGCGCCCGCTCGGTTCGCTGGTGTGCGGAGGTCTGCAACTGCTTAACTCATCCTCATCTGTTTCCGACGGGGATGCTCGGAAGACGGTTCTCGCCGTCTTGGTCGTGCTGAGCTGGATGTCCGGTTTTGTTTGCGTCTTGACGCTTGTAGCAATCCTGACGCAATTCTTCAGAGAAAGAGCCAGTATTACTCTGACATCCCTCGCCTTTATCTTTTCTCAGGCATTTCTCAACTTCAGTCGTGCAGGCACTTCATACATCCCGGGACTGTGTTTCCTCCTGACTGGCATTTTCCTGTTGCTGCGGCGCAACGACGGACAGTCTTCGTTGGCTCCTTTGTGGGCTGGATGCGCATTGGCGGTATCCGCGCTGCTGTGGCTTCCGTACGTTCTATCGATTCCTGCTGCGCTAGTGTCTCCGCTGTTCATTCTCGACAATAATCGTCGTTGGCGATGTTCATTGCTGGCGGCCGCTGCTTTCACGATCGTAAGCGCTTCAGTCTACGGCCTTGTCATGCTTCATCTGCGGATTGTCAACACGGAAGGTTTGGCAAGTTGGATCGCAATGTCCACGTGGGCGGCAGGCGTTGGAGGCGCCAAACGCGCGGTCTTCGGCTTGGCACGATCATTTATTAACATGGGTAACGATGGACTGCTTTTCAAGCGTTTCCTTGCGCAAGACCCTTATAATCCCGTTTCCGTTCCGCAGCTGTTTCGGCTGACCCTGGCAAAGATTGTGTTCTTTTATGCGTTTATGGCAGGAGTTGTTCTGTGTTTAGCTCGGTCTCGGATCGGCAAGAACATTCTTGGTTTACTAGCCATAAACGCTGCCACAGTGGGGATATTTGCCGTTTTGTGGTACGGAGGAGATATGGAACGGTACCTGCCTCTTTACCCAGTCTTATTTCTCGGTATTTGTGCTTCTATGAATGTAAGGGGTTATGAGTTCTGGTTTAGGACGCTTACAATCGCTTTTCTTGCCGTGATCGGCCTTAGTAACGCAATTGCAATGGCCAACTTTACCATCAACCGGGACCAGCAGCGCGTCGTTGAGCGAACGCGGGAACTGTTGCCATATCTCACGCCTCAAAGCAGAGTCTTCGTCCATGACACCGACGACCAGCTGTACGCTTTTAGCAGGAATTCACCTTTTCATCCTCTCAATCGGTCCGGTAACTTTCAGGCAAATGCGATTTTAATCCCAGGCACTCGAAGAGATCTACACTGGCAGCAAAGTTTCGCTGTTCTCGCTCTGGCGGTTTGGGACCAGCATGGTACCGTGTGGATCTCTAAGAGGGTGCTCAGCGCTCGCCCGCTGTCAGAATGGAATTGGGTCGAAGGGAGCGATTCTCGCGTTCGCTGGAAGGACACCTTCTTTTTTTTCTCAGATCTTGATTGGGGTACGTCTGTCGGGAGCACAGATGGCTTCGTCCTGCTGCTGCCAACACAGAAAAATCGAGGCGAATTAACCCAGTTCCTTGCCGGCGCTAGCGTTTGAAGAGGTGGCAAAACTTCGGAGTATTCGGAGGATGCCACCCGAACCCCGACCATCTCAGTTTGTACGCTGGGTTCGACGATCCCTTAACCGGAAATTCTCTCACTCAGATTGGCACATTGGTGCCGTAAACGGGGGCACTTCAAATGGGCTGAATGTTGCCCTAGAGTAAGCGTCCGGTCAAGGCCAT